>CAYLRS010000009.1:0-9816 GCA_964385895.1 uncultured Dehalococcoidales bacterium | reverse complement strand
TCCATCTGGCTGTCCGCGGAACGCGACAGGAATACAAAGCGGCAGGCGTCCGCGCCCACTTCGTCCAGCAGCTCGCGCAGCGTAATAATGTCTCCACTCCGCTTAGAAATCTTAACCACTTCCTGCCCCCGCCGCAGGGTGACGAGCTGGCAAATAATAATCTTCAGTTTTTCCGGGTCCAGCCCCAGCGCGTTCATTACAGCTTTCATACGGGATACATGCCCCTGGTGATCGGCGCCCCAGATATCGATAACGTAATCGAATTTTCTCTCCGCGAACTTGTTATAATGATATGCGATATCTGACGCAAAGTACGTGGGCGTACCATCGCTTCTAATAAGCACATTATCTTTATCGTCTCCCAGGGTTGAGGAAGTGAACCATGTTGCATTTTCCCGTTCGCTCACGTAGCCATCGTCGCGCAGCATTTTCATGGTTTTATCAAACTGCCCGTCCTCGAACAGGCCCTGCTCGCTGAACCATACGTCGAATTCCACCCGCAGAACCTGCAGATCATCCCTTATTTGACCCATTACTTTCTCTATCCCGGCTTTCCCTATTCCGGCTATGGCCTCCTCGTATGGCATCTTGAGGAACCTATCGCCGTAGCTATCAATTATTTCCCTGGCGATATCGATCACATAATTGCCGTGATATCCGTTTGCAGGTATTTCGGCCTCGACGCCCAGGCGCTGCTGATAACGGGCATAAAGCGACCGGTAAAAAGCTTCGAGCTGGCTTCCTGCGTCGTTGATATAGTACTCTGTAGAAACCCTGTAGCCCGCAGCTTTCAGAACGTTTGCCAGCGTGCTGCCAAGGACCGCACCTCTTCCATGCCCTACATGAAGCGGTCCCGTGGGGTTGCCGCTCACAAATTCAATTTGAACCAGCCTGTCGCCCAACTGGATGTTTCCATATGACTCGCCTGTTTTGCATATCTCTGACACCTGTTGCGTCAACCAGTTCTTGCTCAAAGTAAAGTTAATAAAACCCGGATGAGCCACTGCTACTTTTTCGATATCTTTTACGTGGGAAATGTTTTTTACCATAGCTTCAGCTATATCCATGGGCTGCATGCCGGTCAGCCTGGCCAGTTTCAAGGGAAGGCTGCAGGCATAATCACCATATTCGGGCCTGGCCGGCCTTTCAATGGTAATTTCAGGGAGATCCGCGTCAGGAATCAAGCCTTTCTGCTGCGCTCTGGCAAAGGCCTGCTCCAATAATTCGCTAATCTGTTTCCTGAACGACATTATGTCCCCGTAAATAACAGTGAACTTCAAAATCAGTTTAATGCTCTGAAAACATCATAAAGCAACATTCTAATTGTTTTCCACCCTGCTTTGCCAGACTCTATTCAATTTAGGGATGTGCGAAACTCCCATTTTGATTAATAGTTTCTTAGACATTTTCAGCGTGTCTTAAAGCTGTAATCGGTCCTGAAACGTGTTAAATTTTTTAAAAATCAGGTCAACCAAGTTATTAATAATCAGGTTTGACATCCTTGCTTAAAATACCTTGGCCCTGAGTTCTCAGGGCACATTTGATTTGAATATATATTAAAGGGGCGATGCTGTCAATTGTAAAAGCAAGGCTATGGCAAAGGCAATAAGCTGGATAAAGCTAAAACTCGAAGCAGTGACCTTGACCATATCGGGATTTCTTCAAGGGATGATCCTCATTTATCTTTGTTAATCATCCCGCAGAACTCGCATACTGTCTGGTTTCTTTTTCGGGGTAAGGACAGGCTCATTGTCGTTACTGTATTTTAGGTGCTTATCGACGCAACTATATTAAATAAGTGGTCATTTACCGGTTATACAGACCTCCCCGCAGTCGCTGGTCCTAACCCTGTAGGCGTTCTCGACAGGAAGCACGAATATCATACCATCACCTTCCCTGCCGGTTTTGGTAGCGCGACAGATAGTATCTATAGCTATCTGGCACTCTTCGTCTGCAAGCACCATTTCTATCTTGACCTTGGGTAGGAAATCGACGCGGTACTCACCGGCACGCCATTGAAGCGCAATCCCTTTCTGCCTGCCGCGCCCGTTAACGTGAGTTACCGTCATGCCCAGCACACCTTTGGCCGTCAGCGCATTTTTGACAGCACCGAGTTTTTCCGGCCTGATAATAGCTTCTATTTTTTTCATTATGATACACCTCCGTAAGCATTTTCACCGTGTTGTGATATATCAAGACCTACGGACTCTTCCTCTTCTTTTACACGCAAGCCCATCGTTGCCTTAAGGGCTTTGGCAAGCAGCCAGGAAACTACAAAGGCATAAGCCATTGTTGCAGTGATTGCAGCGAGCTGAATCAGGATCTGTTTCCAGTTCCCGTCCAGGAGCCCTGATCCGGCTGAATTAACGGCCGTTGTAGCGAAAATACCTGTTGCCAGCGCACCCCAGGTGCCGCCTACACCATGACAGGCGAACACGTCCAGCGATTCATCCACCTTGTTTGCCTTTGCCCTCCATACCATGACGTAGTATGAAATAATTGAGGCAATAGCGCCGATCGGGATAGCAGCCCAAACCGGTACAAAACCGGCGGCTGGCGTAATGGCAACCAACCCGACAACAGCACCTGTGGCAGCGCCCAGCACCGAAGGCCTGCGGTGTATCCATCCAAGCATCATCCAGGTGAACCCGGCGGCGGCAGCCGAAGTATTGGTAGCAATTAAGGCTGTAGAGGCCAACCCCCCCGCTGTCAGCGCGCTGCCTGCATTGAATCCAAACCAGCCGAACCAGAGAAGGGCTGCGCCCAGCACGACAAAGGGTATATTGTTGGGCTCCATGGACTCACCCTCTTTAAATCCCATGCGCGGACCGAGCACCATGGCCAGGGCAAGCGCCGAGATACCGGCATTCACATGTACTACGGTACCCCCGGCGAAATCGAGTGCACCCAGCTGGGCTAACCATCCGCCGTTTCCCCAAACCCAGTGGGCTACAGGGCAATAGACAAGGGTAAACCATAGAGCAGCAAAAGCGAGCAGTGAGCCGAACTTAATACGTTCCACTACAGCGCCTGTCCAGAGTGCCACAGTAATGATGGCAAAAGTGGCCTGGAAGGCCACGAAAGCCAGGTGCGGCACAGTTGCAGCATATACAGAAGATGGATCCTGTCCGACTCCTGTCAGGCCGAACCATGAAAGGTTCCCTACCAGGCCTCTAACGTCCGGGCCAAACGCCATGGTGTAGCCGTAAATTATCCAGAGAACCGATACCATGCAGAGTATAGCGAAGCTCATCATGATGGTAGAGAGTAGATTTTTTCTCCTGACCATCCCTCCGTAAAAGAAAGCCAGGGCGGGCGTCATCAGCAGCACCAACGCAGTGGATGTGAGTAACCATGCAGTATCGCCCGAATTCATGATGCACCTCCTTGAAGCTTATATAGCGGTAGTTTAACGGAGGGCTGTTTCGGGATTATTACGGTAGTGTTAAGATTATGTTACCGGATAAATTAGGTGCCGGAGCCGGAATCCTTGAACTTGTAGCCGATATTTCTGACGGTTTTAATGAAGGTATGGACGGAATCCTCGATCTTGCTGCGCAACCGCCTGATATGCACGTCAACTGTCCTGTCTCCGCCATAATAATCGTAACCCCAAACCTCGTTTAGTAAGGCCTCGCGGGTAAAGACCTTTCCCTTATTGGTTGCCAGCAACTTAAGCAGTTCATATTCTTTAAATGTCAGGGCCAGCAAGCGGCCGCCCAGTTCGGCTTCACACCTGATAGGATCGATGGTAAGGTCCCCGGCTTTGATTAGGCTATTCTTATCGACCCTGCTTGTCTTAGATATAGCCCGGCGTATTCTTGCTGATAATTCATCCACGTTCCACGGTTTCATAATGAAGTCTTCAAATCCCTGCTCGGCAAACATATGCAAAGTTGAAAGCGAGACTAAAGCAATTACCGGGAGCAATCTCCGTAACTTGAGCTTTCTGAACCATTTCCAGGCCGAATCTTCATGTGATGAGACTGCAGAAACATCGATCAGGACAACATTGAAAGCCTGGCGTAAATCCTGCTGTATAACATCGTCAGCATAGATACAGGCAGTGCTGGAAAATCCAAGCCGGCTGAGACCGGCGCTCAGCTCCCTGACCCTGTCCATTTCGTTGCTGACCAGCAGGATATTGCTCATAGACTGGTTGCCTTATTATAAGAGTTCAGTAAAAGGTCGAAGAGCAGTAACCTCGATCATACCGCCCATTGCCCTATTAGCCACTTCGATCCCTGCTTCAACAGCGGCCGCCACCGGGTTTAACCCGCTGAGGGTGATGATACCGACTTTGTCATGGTTGTAGGGTATCTCGCATATCTTCTCTCCCGGCTTGGCCAGGACGGCGAAGCTGATAAGGCTGCTGTTCTTTAACCTCTGCAGCAGTTCATCTGCCTTATTGACCGAAAGCATGGGTATTTCATGATAGCCGGCCAGCACCTTGCCATTACCGCTGGCGGCGGCCTGGCTAACAGTTGTCATTTTGCCGGCTATAAAGATATCAGATGGATCTATAGTTGAACCTGAGAATTCAATAAGGTCAACAAACCTGAAAGGCTGGCCATCACGCATCTGGAGCAGGCCGCCGAAACGCGCATAGGCAGGTATGCCGGATTTGAGGAGGCAGCCGTTTACCGCAACGCTGCAAACCACGGCGAAACCTACTTTGTTGGGGGGTATAACTATCTCGCCAAGCTTGCTGCCCTCCCCGGATAGCGCCACCAGGTTAGACGAGCAGAGGCCGCTGTCGAATATGTTCTTCATTAACTTCAATGCCCGGGGGAAATCTTCCTTCTGAAACAGTGAGACATCGATCGGTATCCTGCCCGTTGCCGAACGCAAACCCACATTGGTCTGGTAAGCAAGACGCTCAATGCGGGAGCCGACGAACCCTATTTTGTCTGTAACCAAAGAGTTTCTCAGCTCTTCCAGACCCGGGCCTGTGATAGTGCGCCCGTCCTTGTGCCCAACCAAGCGGGTAAACCCGCGCTCATCCATGATTTTCAGATGGTAGCGTACTGCGCGTTCTCCCAGGTAGATGCCCTGCTGTTCGAGGAGCCTGGATATGATCCTGCTGCCCAGCGGCAGCGGCGAATCGCTGAGTATCTTCAAGATAGCGGTTATTTTCCTTTCAACGTCGCGAGTTTCCTGTCCTATCACAGGTACCTCCCATTAATATGCATAAAGCCTGCCATATGGCCGGTGATACAACGGAAATAGCTTCATAAATTTGTGCGTTAATATCTTCTGCCCGTCTATATCAAAATGACCGGCGAATTGCTCGACAAGGTTGGTCAGTATAGCACGGTCAGTATCGTCAAGTTCCGCTATTCCGACCTCCCTGCCCAGTTGATAGTCCTCCAGCTTGCCACGCATATAGATAACGCCGCCGTGCATACCGGTGCCTACATACCTGGCGCGGTGGTAATCGTCGTCCTTCATATTTAGTCCGAGCAGCACCATCACTCCGCCGGCCATATACTCGCCGAAGAAATCCTGAGCGGTGCCGCCGATAACGATGGAAGGTTTCTTATCGCCATATTCCTTCATATGAATACCGGCGCGGTAGCCCACGCCCTCCCGGATAAATATCTTGCCGCCGCGTGCCGAAAGGCCGGTTATATCGCCCGCATGTCCATGCACAACAATTTCGCCCTCGTTCATGGTGTTGCCGCAGCCATCCTGTGCATTGCCATGTACGGTTATATACGGTCCGTTCATGAAGGAGCCCAGGTCATTGCCGGGGGTGCCTTCGATCTTGATTTCAACCGGCTTATTAATATCCGTGCCAATATAGCGTTGCCCGCAAACGTTTTTGAGTAAAATCTTTTTAGCGCCTGCGGCTACCGCCTGCCTAAGCTGGTTATTCAGTTCGTGCGTGGCGATATCCTGCGCATTGATTTCAATTATCGAGGTGTGAGGTTTCTTCAAAGCTGGATTTGCTGACATAGCTTAATCTCCTATCGACCTGATGCCGAGTATCTTTAACTCAGTGTCGGAAAGACCTACACCCCTGAGGTGCAGCCTGTTGCCGCGCAGGCTTTCCAGAGCGTTGATGCCCATACCACCAAGGATATCCTTAAGCTCGATGGCCCAGCCTCGCAGCAAATTAACCAACCGCTTGCTGCCTATTTCGGGATTGATGCGCTTGGTCAGCGCCAGGTCGCTGGTACAGATGCCCCATGCGCATTTGCCGGTGTGGCATTGCTGGCAGGCGGTACAGCCCAGTGCAATTAATGCAGCGGTGCCGATATAAACAGCATCGGCGCCCAGAGCGATGGCCTTGGCAATGTCACCGCTGCTGCGGATGCCCCCTGCTATGACCAGCGATGCCTGGTTGCGGATGTTCTCTTCACGCAGGCGGGAATCAACTGCAGCCAGGGCCATCTCGATGGGGATGCCCACGTTATCACGGATAACCTTGGGGGCGGCCCCTGTAGAGCCCCGCAGGCCATCCAGCACTATTATGTCGGCTCCTGCCCTGACCATACCGCTGGCGATGGCCGAAACGTTGTGAACAGCGGCAATTTTCACCGAAATTAACTTCTGGTAGCTGGTTGCTTCCTTGAGAGCGTAAACCAACTGGGCGAGGTCCTCGATCGAATAAATATCATGCTGCGGTGCTGGTGACAGCGCATCGGTGCCCACCGGTATCATTCTTGTAAGGGATACCTCGGCTGTAACTTTCTCTCCCGGGAGATGCCCCCCAATGCCCGGCTTGGCGCCCTGTCCGATTTTAATTTCCACTACTTTGCCGGCATTGAGGTATTTTGAATGGACGCCGAAACGACCCGAGGCGACCTGCACGATGGTGTGGTCGCCGTATTTATAAAGGCTGGAGTGTAAACCGCCCTCACCCGTATTCCAGAATGTGCCGGCCTCGCTGGCAGCACGTGCCAGTGAGCGCTGGACGTTGAGGCTGACAGCGCCGTAAGACATGGCAGAGAACATTACGGGGACGTTCAATTTCACCTGTGGCGGTAGCGGATTCTTTAAAGCGTGAGTTACTGGATCGATTTCAATCCTGTCCGGCTTTCTGCCCAGGTATGTAACCAGTTCCATGGGCTCGCGTAAAGGATCGATTGAAGGATTGGTGACCTGACTGGCATTAAGCAGTATATGGTCCCAGTAGACCTTATATCCTTTATCATTTCCCATGCCCGTGAGGAGAACGCCGCCGGTCTCGGCCTGCTTGAGGATATCCTCGATAGCCTCTGGCCGCCAGTTATAATTTTCGCGGTAGTCAAGGGTGTTTTTCCTTATATTGAGGGCACTGGTCGGGCAGAACACCACGCACCTGTGGCAGCCGACGCAGTTTTTCTCATCGGCCATCACTTCGTTATCGGCGGCGTCATAGCTGTGGACATCGAAGCTGCACTGGTTGACACAGACCTGGCACTGAATGCAGCGGCTGGCATCACGCTCAACTATAAATTTGGATGGTATAAAAGTCTTCATCGCTGTATTCCCCTGTGTCTAATTTCTCACCGGGATACCACGGCCGGCCAGGTATTCCTTCACCTTTTTAATAGAATACTCGCGGTAGTGAAATATGCTGGCAGCCAGCACGGCATCGGCCTTTCCCGTGGCCAGCGCATCATAGAGGTGCTCAAGCGAACCGGCCCCGCCGCTGGCGATGACCGGCACCTGCACCATTTCACTTACAGCAAGGTTTAATTCGTTATCATACCCGGCCCGGTGCCCATCGGCGTCCCAGCTTGTCAGCAGTATCTCGCCGGCGCCCAGTTCCACAGCCTTTCGTATCCACTCGAGGGCATCTATACCGGTGGGCTTACGGCCGCCGTGCGTGCAGACTTCCCAGGTGGTCTTGCCCTTGTCGCTGCGCCGCTTAGCGTCCACTGCCAGTACAATGCACTGGCTGCCGAAAATGGCCGCTCCTTTTTTCAGCAGCAGAGGATCATGGACGGCTGCAGTGTTAATGGAGACCTTATCAGCGCCCGCCTGCAGCATGCGCCGCATATCGCCGATTGAGCGCAGGCCGCCGCCCACGCACAGCGGAACGAATACCTGTTTGGCCACACTTTCAACTACGTGAACCATGGTATCCCTGGCTTCGGGAGTTGCGCCGATGTCCAGGAAAATCAGTTCATCGGCGCCTTCCTGGTAATAGAAAGCTGCCTGTTCCACAGGGTCGCCGGCATCGCGCAGGTTTGTGAAGCTGGTGCCTTTGACCACGCGGCCGTCTGTTACGTCAAGGCAGGGTATAATACGTTTAGTTAACATCTTCAGTTACCTGTTATTTAGTCCTCTTGTAGGCTGCCACCGCTGAAATAGATGCGGGTGGCTCGAATGGAGATTTAAGGCTGGCTATGATCGGTTCCCCTCCGACGGGTATCCAGACGCTGTCCAGTTGCGGGCTGATAGTACGTATAGCTGCCTCTTCCGCGGAAAGGAAAAGCACCTTGCCTTTAGTGGCTGCCGTAAGCGGGCGCAGCCGGATGCGGTCGGTCAGCCCGATCATTTCGCCTTCATGCGCGATGATGAGCGTAAATGGCCCGTTGAGCAGCAGGCTGCCATAGACCTGCCTCAGGGCACGCAACATCTCCTGTTCTGCAGCTGGCTTCCTGTCTATATCGTCCCAGAATGGCGCGGCGAAGACCCGGGAGACCACATCTATGGGGAGACCATGTTTCCTTACCAGCAGGTCGATGGCATAGGCGATGACCTCTGTATCGGTTTCCATGGTGCAGATATAGCCGTACTGCTCGAGGTAACGGCGGTTGATACCGTAGGAAGATATTTCCCCATTATGCACAACTGTCCAGTCGAGGATGTTGAAGGGGTGTGCGCCGCCCCACCATCCGCGCGAGTTCGTGGGGTACCTGCCGTGTGAAGTCCAGAGGTAGCCCTGGTATTCTTCCAGGCGGAAGTATTGACCTATTTCCTCGGGGTAACCGACCCCTTTGAATACGCCCATGTCCTTGCCGCTGGAAAAAACGAAGCTGTCTTTTATCTTGATATTGATGTCCATCACGCAGTCGACGACGAAATCATCGTCGGACTGTATGCCCGCCTGGTACCTGTTGACTTTGACGAAGTATCGCCAGACCAGGGGCGGATCTTTAATAACTTCCAGAGGACTGGTTTTAATCTCGTCGGCATCGATGAGGTGAAATTTCTCCTTGAGAAAGGCCTCGGTCTCGGTTTTGCCTTCCCTGCTCAGGTACATGACATGCAGTGCATAATATTCAGCATAATCCGGGTAGAGGCCGTAAACGGCAAAACCGCCGCCCAGGCCGTTGCCGCGGACATGCATATTGCCGATGGCCTTGATGATATCTGCGCCGGAGAACCGCCGGCCGGATGTATCCATCATGCCGAAGATGGAACAGGCGTCTATAACCTTATCGCTGTTGTAGGGGTTCTGCATTTTCCTCAAATCTTGCATCTCATTACTCCTTTGGCAGTGGCCCTATTCGCCGGCAATAGCGTGCTCCTCCAGCTCTTTCAAAGGCACTACGTGCGAAGCGGCGGTCAATACTCCCATGCGCTCCTGCCTGAGATCACGCGGCAGGTCGATCAGTCCGAAATCAACAGCCAGCAGCGACTGCTTAAAATCTTTGACGTTCACACCATCGCGCATCAGCCCGAAAATGATGCCTGACTTCTCTATATCCTTAACAAAGATCATGCCCTTGACCAGGTTATCCTTCAGGATCAACTTCTGGTAAGGGCTATTGATGATAAACGTTTCATATCTATTATCGTCTGGCGCAGAGACAAGCCCGGCGCTGGAGATATCCATGTCGAAATAGTTGATAGAATTCATCGCCGTGCCGCCCTTAT
>CAYLRS010000008.1:5468-15788 GCA_964385895.1 uncultured Dehalococcoidales bacterium | reverse complement strand
CCGGGCCAGAATCGCCTGTATAGGCCCAAAGACTGCTGAGACAGCTATCAAATCAGGTTTGAAAGTCGCTATAATGGCGAGGGAACAGACCATGGAAGGCTTGATTGAAGCCATGGAAGACTATTTCAGGGAGGAGACTTAAATGCCGACGTTTCCGGAACTACGCCTGCGCCGCTTGAGAAAGAGCGAAGCCATCAGGTCGCTGGTCAGTGAAAATCAAGTGGATGTGGGTGACCTCGTTTACCCATTGTTCGTCGTCGAAGGAAAAGGTATAAAAAAAGAGATCGATTCGATGCCTGGTATATACCACTTCTCCGTGGATAAACTGGCGAAGGAAATCGATGAGATCACTCTACTCAAAATACCAGCAGTTCTCCTCTTCGGTGTCGTGAAGAATAAGGACGAAGTGGGTTCGAAAGCCTACCATCCCAGAGGCGTTATACAGCAGTCGATCCGTGCAATAAAGAAAGCGGCACCAGAGTTGATCGTTGTGACCGACGTCTGCCTATGTGAATATACCAGCCACGGGCACTGCGGTGTAATCGCTAATGGCGATGTCGATAACGACCGGACTCTCCCGCTATTAGCTAAGATGGCCCTGTCTCATGCCCAGGCCGGAGCCGATATGGTTGCGCCTTCTGACATGATGGACGGCAGGGTCAAAGCAATAAGGCAAGCGCTGGATGCGAACGGATTTAATGACATTCCCATACTTGCCTATGCAGTAAAATATGCCTCAGCCTTCTACGGCCCTTTCCGTGAGGCGGCTGGTTCAACTCCGCAGTTCGGAAACCGCCGTTCTTACCAGATGGACCCGCCGAACGTTCGCGAAGCTCTAAGGGAGATAGAACAGGACATCAAGGAGGGGGCAGATATCGTCATGGTCAAACCTGCACTGGCTTATCTCGATGTGATCAGGAAGGTGCGCGATACATTCAATTACCCGCTGGCGGCATACAATGTCAGCGGTGAGTACTCAATGGTGAAAGCAGCTTCGCGCCAGGGCTGGCTTAATGAAAGGCAGGTCGTACTCGAGATCCTAACCTCAATAAAACGGGCAGGGGCTGATATCATCATAACTTACCACGCTAAGGTAGCTGCCAGGTGGCTCTCGGAAATAAAGTGATTGGGCATGAAAAACTTTACAAAATCACGGCTGCTTTTTAAGCAAGCACTGCTCTACACGCCGGGCGGCGTGAATAGCCCGGTAAGGGCTTTCAAAGCTGTGAGAGAAACACCACGGTTTATCTTGAAGGGCAAAGGCCCGAGGGTTTACGACGTCGATGGGAACGAGTATATCGATTATGTTTGTTCCTGGGGACCGCTGATACTGGGTCATGCCAACAACCAAGTTACAACAGCTTTAAAACGGGCTATCGAGAACGGCACCAGCTTTGGCGCTTCCACTGAGCTTGAGACCACACTGGCGAAAATGATCGCAGAAGCCGTACCTTCCATTGAAATGGTCCGTTTTGTTAACTCGGGGACCGAAGCGACGATGACCGCATTACGCCTCGCCCGGGCTTTTACAGGAAGGGATAAAATAATTAAGTTTGCCGGGTGTTACCACGGACACTCGGACGGCTTGCTCGTCAGCGGAGGTTCGGGGATGGCTACCCTGGGCATCCCTGATTCACCAGGCGTGCCCTTATATATCGCTCAAAATACGCTGGTGGCACCCTATAATAATGCTGAAGCAGTTAAACACCTCTTCAACAAATATCACGATGAAATCGCAGCCGTCATCGTCGAGCCTATAGCGGCCAATATGGGTGTGGTAATGCCAGTTAAAGGTTTTCTCAATAGCCTGCGAAAATTAACACAAAAATACGACGCTTTGCTAATTTTCGACGAAGTAATCACGGGTTTTCGGGTGGCATACGGGGGAGCACAGGCATTATACGGCATTAAACCGGACCTTACCTGCCTGGGTAAAATCATCGGTGGCGGATTACCCGTGGGTGCCTATGGAGGACGTAGAGATATCATGGAGATGGTCGCACCGGCAGGCAAAGTCTATCAGGCTGGCACATTATCGGGGAATCCCCTGGTCATGACCGCAGGTATCGAAACGCTGAAGATCTTGAGCCGCCCGGCAACCTATCAGCATCTCGATGAAAAGGCAGCAACCCTGCAGGAGGGCATTGCCGCTGAAACTAATAGTGACAGGATACCCCTCACCATATCACGCGCCGGTTCCATGCTTACTGTCTTCTTCACCAGGGATTCGGTGACTGACTACGAGTCTGCCTGCAGATCGAATACCGACCTATTCGCCAGGTTTTTCCGCGGACTTCTGCGGCGCGGGGTATACTGGCCCCCATCGCAATTTGAAGCAGCTTTCGTGTCCCTGGCCCATAGTAAAGAAGACATCATGACTACAATCAATGCAGCAGGGCAGGCCTTGAAAAGCATCGCGCGCAAGTAACGCTACTTCAGCGCTATAGCTTCAACTTTCAGCGGGAAGTTACCCGGTACCTCTTTCACAGCCACACACGTTCTGGCCGGCGGGTCTTTCGGGAAATACTTCTGGTAGACTGCATTCAGTCCATCGAAATCAGCCATCTCCCGCATAAATACGGTCACCTTAACCACCTTCTCCATGCTGCTGCCCACCGACTCCAATGACTTCTTCATGTTTTCTAAAACTATCTCGGTTGCTTTCCCGATGTCATCTGTGACTATGAGCCCCTTCTCCAGGTCAATTGGGTCGATCCCAGAGAGGAAAAGGAATCCGCCTGCCTCGACGATGTGTGAATAGGGCCCGGCTTTTATCAGGAAATCCGTGTTGATCGCTTTCTTATCCACGTAAGTCACCTCCAGAAGAACTATTATGCCAGATCCGGTACGGTGCTGAAATCTTCGAACATTTGATATCTATACAAATATGACATTCCATGTTAATATCATATCATGCCTACATACAATCAAACACAGGAAAAAATTGTTGTAACCGCGCTGCGTTTGTTTTTAGCGCACGGTATTAAAAAGACGACCATCGAAGATGTTTCAGTGAGTTGCGGGATCACCCGGGCTACCGTCTATCGGTATTTTAAAGATAAGAAGTACCTTGTGAGAGCAAGTTTAATGCATATGGTGAACTTGATAAACGAGGCGCTTGCCGATCTCGATAGGCAAAAGAATTTCGATACTGAGAAATCCGCCGAACGCATAAAAGAGGCAGTCAGCGTATTACCACGCGGCGATTTGCCCGCACGTGTAAACGAGTTAAAACAGCTTTACCCGGATATTTTTACGGAATACCAGGATGCAAGATTAGCTTCTATCCGAGATATATACAGGCGCGTATTTAATACGGTAAAAAGAGACGGGCTTACACTTCCTTCTGAGACCGATTGGGAACTGGTACAGTCTATTTTGTCAGAAGCTACACTTTATATTGCAGAAAGCCCGCTGGTCTTGTCTCACGGTATGTCAGTTGGAGAGATATATGCTGCTATCCTGGACATTATGTTGTACGGTATAGTGGGTAGACGAAAGAAATAACCAGCCGATCTTAATAGTAACTATTGAATACTTTGTGTTATTAACATAATCTCACTAAACATACGCACCCAAATCTGTTAAAATCCTTTTTCATTATCCGGTTTCAATACAGAATATATCCCTCATTATTACGTTTCAATCTACCTGCGTGCTTTTATATCCCCTGTATAAGCTTTATAATTAGAAGTTGCCCGTTAAATCCGTCGTACTGAGCTTTTACACACTAACATTTAGATTCTTTATTAACACGAGATGGTAACGCAGATTACATCCGGTGAAAAGCTGTTCAATATCGAATCGGTCTGCTGCAACGGCAGGCTCACCTGGTACTACATAGAGAAGCCCACCGAACGGGAAGTCCAGTACCTGGCGGATAACTTTCATTTCCACACCCTGGCGCTCGATGATGTGCTTAGCAGGGTCCAGCGACCAAAGATAGATGATTATGACACCTATCTATTTATCGTCCTTCATTTTCCCGTCTTCGATAAAGCCAACCGGGTTACGACTCCCAGCGAGTTGGATATTTTCATCGGCGAGAATTACCTGATCACCAGCCACAAGGGCGATTTAAAGCCCCTTTCTAAGCTTTTCAACGAGTGCATGATAGATGAGGACATTCGCCAGAAATATATGGGCAGGAGTGCCAGCTTCCTCTTTTACCAGATCCTGGACCGCCTGGTAAACTACTGTTTCCCCATCCTCGACAGGATAGAAGATAACATCGACAAGGTGGAGGACCTGATCTTCACCCGCACAGTGCCTGAGACTGTTCGCGAGATCTCCATGATCCGCCGCGACCTGATTTCCTTCAGGCGCATCATACATCCACAAATGTCGGTCCTCGAAGAACTTGAGAGGGAGAAATACCCCTTCTTCAAGGAAGACCAGGATGTCTATTTTGGCGATATCGCGGACCACATCCGCAAAATCTGGGACGGCCTCGAGGACTGCAAAGAGGTGGTGGATGGATTGGCCGATACCAGCAACTGGCTCACCTCGCACAGGATCCAGGAGGTGATGCGCTTTCTTACAATCGTCATGGCACTCATAGCACCTCCAACGTTGATTGCCAGTATCTACGGCATGAATATCCACTTACCAGGAGGAGTGACCTCGGGTGATTATTTTTCATTCATATTCGTAATTGTATCCATGCTGATCACAGCCGGTGGCATGTTGTACTATTTCCACCGCAAGAAATGGATTTAAGCTGATCGCATAATCCACAGGACTCTGTAAATTGCACTACTCTTACCGGTTCGTCTTCATAGCTGTGCTCTTCGTAACCTGCATCATCACAGCCAATATTCTCATCGTCAAGCAAATTGCAGTTTTCGGACTTGTACTACCGGCCGCCATTGTCATATTCCCCCTCAGCTATATCTTCGGCGACATCCTCACCGAGGTCTATGGTTACGGGCAGGCCCGCCGCGTCATCTGGCTGGGATTCTTCTGCAACTTATTAGCTGTCATCGCCATATGGGTCGTGGGCATACTGCCACCGGCTCCAGTATTCGAGGCACAACATGCTTACGAACGTATCCTCGGCAGCACGCCGCGTTTTCTCGTTGCATCATTCCTGGCATACCTCGCCGGAGAATTCATCAACTCCTACGTAATGGCAAAGATGAAGCTGCTAACAAGAGGAAAATGTTTGTGGATGAGGACCATAAGCTCCACGCTCGCCGGGGAGGGAGTTGATACTGCAATAGTCCTGCTAATAGGCTTCTGGGGCGTGCTTCCCCCAGATGTTTTAGGGGCGATGATAATTGGTCACTGGCTATTGAAGTCGGCTTACGAAGCGGTGGCCACACCGCTGACTTATGTGATAGTAGGCTATCTGAAGAAAAAAGAGGGTATCGATCATTATGATTACGGTACCAATTTTAACCCCTTGCAGACCGACTGATTTAAAAATAAAATTTGAGGGGAAGTGGAACCGAAATTTATCGTTGACAGCAACGTGGGCAAGCTGGCGAAATGGCTGCGCATGATGGGCTACGACGCATCGTTCTTCGATGAACCGGATGATGGGAAGATGGTCAAGATTGCATTATCCCAGGACAGAATTATCATTACCAAGGACTCAGAATTCATGAAAAGACGCGCAATCACCAGCGGGCGCGTAAAAGCTATTCGTGTAACCGGGGATAATCCGAAATTGCAGATGCTGGCGGTGATAAGCGCGCTGAAATTAAATCATGAATACAGACCATTTACGCGTTGCCTCGAATGCAATGAAGAACTGATGCCAAAGGACAGGGGCGAGGTAGCGGAGGCCGTACCTGCCCGCGTATACGAGGTGCAGAACCAATATATGGAATGCCCGTCCTGCCAGCGCATTTACTGGCGCGGTACACACTGGCAGGCAATGAGCAAAAAACTGGAGGAATTCGGTAATTCCAATTCCCAGGTTTTAAAAGGAGAAGTCCGATGAAAGTTGTCACCGCAGAACAGATGAGGAGTATCGATCGCAGGGCGGCTGAGTCAGGTATAACCACCGAGTTTCTGATGGAAAACGCCGGGAGATGTGTAGCCGAGGAAACCAAAAACTTCGTGGGCAACATAGTTGGCAAACGGATACTTGCCCTGACCGGGCCAGGTAATAACGGCGGAGATACACTTGTAGCTGCAAGGTACCTGCAGGACTGGGGCGGCGACGCAAGTGTCGACCGCTTGAGTGAACGTTCGCAGGGAGATAAGAATCTGTCACTGGCAAGGAAGCATGCTGTCCCTTTCAGCTATATTGATAAGGATCCCGGATATGCCAGGTTTAAAAGGTTCTTATCTTCCGCCGAGATTGTTATAGATGGCATACTTGGCACAGGTAAGGCAAGACCAATCGCAGGAAGCTTTAAGGACATCTTAAGCAGTGTAAATCGGGAAAAGCAAAGGCGGCCTGAGTTAGTCGTAGTTGCCATCGATATCCCGACGGGGCTCGATTCCGATACAGGTGCCACCGACCCCAATTGCCTGCATGCTGACCTGACGGTTACGCTCGGCCTGCCCAAGCCGGGGCTTTACAATTTCCCCGGCGCGGAAAGAGCCGGAAAAGTGGTCATATCCGATATAGGTATACCGGATGAGTTGAGCAAGGATATACCAACGGAGCTTATTACTGAAAAATGGGCGAAATCCGCTCTACCCGCGCGACCCGCGAGCGCTAACAAGGGAACCTTCGGGAGATTGCTGGCTGTGGTAGGCTCGGAAAACTACGTAGGGGCGGCCTATTTAGCCTGCATGGGCGCTGCCAGGGTGGGAACCGGCGTGGTGACACTTTCCACTGCAAGAAGCCTCCAGCCCATACTTGCCTCAAAAATGACCGAGATCACTTACGCTCCGCTTCCTGAAGCCAGGAAAGGCATGGTCTCCGAAAAGGCTGCGGCGGCCATACTCAGCATACTCTCATATTACAGGGTGCTGCTGATGGGATGCGGTCTTGGCCAGCAAGATAATACAAAGGCATTCGTTAAAAAGATACTCTTCAACCTTCCGCAAAAGCCCCCTGTACTCATACTCGACGCCGATGCACTCAACATTCTTTCTGAGGTTAAGAACTGGTGGCGCAAACTGCCATCCGGCACGATCGTCACACCGCACGCAGGTGAAATGGCAAGGCTGCTGGGCATCACAATAGATGAAGTGCAGGGCAAGCGGCTGGAAACGGCCAGGAAAGCTGCAGCGGAATGGAGGAAAGTCGTCGTTTTAAAAGGCGCTTATACTACTATCGCGGAACCCGGCGGCTCAGCCAGGATATGCGATATGGCAAATGCCGGACTGGCCACGGCGGGTACGGGTGATGTGCTCGCCGGTGTCATAGCAGGTCTGGCCGCGCAGGGATTACCGCCTTTTGATGCCGCCTCTCTCGGAGTTTATTTACATGCTAAAGCCGGAGACGTGGTGAAAAATGAACTCGGCGATGCCGGGATGCTCGCCAGTGATCTTCTGCCTGCCCTGCCAAAAGTGATAAGAAATCTAAAGGGGAAATAACCGCTAGGCAGGGATGATTTACAATCGCATTTATGTAATAATGAATTACTATGCTACTGGCGATTGATATAGGCAACACCACTGTTACCTTTGGCGCCTTCGAAGGCGAAAAAATAAAGGCAACTTGGCGCGTTTCCACGGCAATCCACCGCATGCCTGACGAGTACGCCAATATAATGCTATCCCTCATGGAACGGCAGGGCATCACCGCATCGCAAATAAAGGACGTGGTCATCTGCAGCGTGGTGCCCCCATTGCTTATCATATTTGAAGAGGTTTGCAGGCACTTCCTTAAAAAAGCGCCTCTTGTGGTTGAGGCTGGTGTCAAGACGGGTGTGCGCATTGATATGGATAACCCGCGAGAGGTCGGCCCGGACCGCATCGTTAACGCAGTGGCAGCACATCACCTTTACGGCGGACCCGTGATAGTCATAGACTTAGGAACAGCCACGACACTCGACGTGGTTTCTAAAGGGGGAGAATACATCGGCGGCGCCATAGCGCCGGGCATCGCCATCGCTACAGAGGCGCTCTTCACCAGGACAGCAGTCCTTCCCAGGATTGAGCTTACGATCCCCAAGAAAGCAATCGGCAGGAACACGGTTGCTGCTATGCAGTCGGGCATCGTCTTCGGCTATATAGGACTTATAGAAGGTCTTGTCTCGCGTATACAGGCTGAACTGGATGAGAAGGCTAAAGTTGTCGCGGCCGGCGGGTATGCTAAATTGCTGGCGCAGGCCACGAACGTGATCGAGATAGTTAATCCAGACCTGACGCTAGTAGGGCTTCGACTGATATATAATATGAACCGGACATAAAGGAGCCGACAGACTATGGCTGTAAAAGGAAAGACGATCGTACTCGGGGTAACGGGCAGCATATCCGCTTATAAGGCTGCAGACATTGCCAGCAGGTTCACGCAGGCAGGTTTCAGGGTCGAAGTTGTTATGACGGCATCTGCCACCCAGTTTATCGCTCCTCTCACGTTCCGCAACATAACCGGCCGTCCAGTAGTAACGACGATGTGGGACCTCTCCTCCGAGTTCAGCGTAGAGCATGTCGCGCTCGCCGAGGCCGCCGACGTCGTTCTCATTGCCCCGGCTACGGCCAACATAATCGCCAAGATAGCCTGTGGTATAGCAGACGACATGCTCACATGCACGGTGCTGGCCACAAAGGCACCCACAGTGATTGCGCCCGCCATGAACGATAATATGTGGGCCAACAAGGCGACGCAGGAAAACGTCGAAAAGCTGAAGAAGCGTGGTTTTACCTTTGTGGGCCCTGCCTATGGCCGGCTGGCTTCAGGCAAAATGGGGACGGGTCGGCTTATCAGCTTAGATGAAATATATGGTGTTGTACTGCGGGTACTGGGTAGGAGCGGAGACCTGTCGCACAAGCATATAGTGGTGACTGCCGGCGGCACGCAGGAACTGGTTGACCCGGTACGCTGTCTGACAAACCGCTCATCAGGAAAGATGGGATATGCCATAGCTGAAGCTGCCCGAGATAGGGGTGCCGAGGTGACCTTGATTAGCGCCCCTACCTCACTGCCAAAACCGGCGGCAATCCAGGTCATCAACGTTAATACGACGGAAGAGATGCTAAACATTGTACGGGAAGCAGTGAAACGGGCAGACGCGCTTATCATGGCAGCGGCAGTTGCCGATTTCAGGCCGGTAAAAGCAGCCAAAAGCAAGATAAAGCGGCATGAACTAAGTGAGTTAACGATGGAACTGGAGAAAACGCCGGATATTCTGGCACAGGTGAAGGGTGATTTTATCCGCGTCGGCTTTGCCGCCGAAAGCGAAAACTTAATCGCCAACGCCAACGAAAAAATCAAGAAAAAAGGGCTCGATCTCATCGTGGCCAATGATATAACAGCCGAGGGCTCTGGTTTCGGCTCGGACACCAATCGGGTGGCCATAATCGACAGCAAGGGCAAGGTGAACGAACTGCCGCTCATGCCCAAGCGTGAGGTTGCCGATAAAATACTGGACATCGTGTCCAATCTTTTAAAAAGGAAATCCCGCTGATCTCGTTATACTTGATTTGATTAACCTTCCCTGGTGCAATGCCCTCTTTTATATAACAATACCGTAGACATTTAAGGGTGGATAAAATGCCACGCGAAGACGATGAAAATAGACAACTGCAGAGAAGCACAACCGACGATAAAGTCCTTGGGCGTTTACTCGCTTTAAGCGACGGCATTTTTGCCTTCACTATAACGCTTCCGGTATTGAATACTGTAATACCCGATAGTACTACAAAGAAAGGCCCGGGGTAAGACATGATTGACATTCCAAAAGCCTATGAACCGAGCCAGGTAGAACAAAAAATCTACCAGTTCTGGATGAGTGGCGGCTATTTTACGCCTAAAATCGCTCCGAAGAAAAAGCCCTTTGTTATCATCATGCCGCCGCCGAACGTTACCGGTGAGCTTCATGTAGGCCACGCTTTAACCGCGACACTTGAGGACATAATGATCCGCTGGCACCGCATGCTGGGCGAGCCAACCCTGTGGCTGCCGGGTGTTGACCATGCGGGGATAGCCACGCAGGTTGTTGTTGAGCAGCAGCTTGCCAGGGAGGGAATTGACCGGCATCAGATCGGCAGGGAGAGGTTTGTTGAGCGCGTATGGCAATGGGTCAATAAATCGCGAAGCATTATAACTCACCAGCACCAGCGACTGGGCGCGTCCTGCGACTGGACGCGTGAGCGGTTCACGCTTGACGACGGCCCCTGTAAGGCTGTCAAGACCGCTTTTGTTCATCTTTACAGCAAGGGCTTAATATACCGTGGCGAGCGTATCATCAA
>CAYLRS010000008.1:0-5458 GCA_964385895.1 uncultured Dehalococcoidales bacterium | reverse complement strand
GTGCCCCAGGTGTCAGACCGCCCTCTCCGACCTCGAAGTAGATCACAAGGACCTGACCAGCAACCTCTGGCACATGCGCTATCCCATGGAGGGCGGCAGTGGCCACATAACGGTGGCAACAACCAGGCCAGAGACATACCTCGGTGACTCCGCGGTTGCTGTAAACCCCGGGGATGCCAGATATGCTGACCTTGTGGGCAAAAGAGTTATCCTGCCGATTATCAACCGTGCCATTCCTGTAATAGCAGACGAGGCTATAGATAAGGCCTTCGGCACAGGCATGGTCAAAGTCACCCCTGCCCACGATCCCGTCGACTTCGAGATCTCCGCAAGGCACAACCTGCCTGTCATACATATATTGAACCCGGATGCAACTATGAACGATAACGCCGGGCCGTATGCCGGCCTGGACAGGTTCGAGTGCCGCAGGAGGATCGTAGAGGACTTCGAGAAGGCCGGGCTGCTGGAGAAGATAGAGCCCTATTCTCATGCCGTGGCACACTGTTTCAGATGCCAGACAATCATTGAGCCCGAAGTCAGCAAGCAATGGTTCGTCAAGATTGCGCCACTGGCCAGGCCCGCTATAGAAGCTGTAATGGACAGCCGTATCAAAATCATTCCCGGGCGTTTTACCAGGATCTATCTCAACTGGATGGAGAACATACGCGACTGGTGCATCAGCCGCCAGCTCTGGTGGGGACACCGCATACCGGTCTGGTACTGTCAGGAATGCGGTGAAATGATCGTCTCTATCGATACGCCCACATCCTGCAGCAAATGCCGCGGCAGCACCCTGGTGCAGGACCCTTACGTGCTAGACACCTGGTTCAGTTCGGGACTGTGGCCGCATTCGACGCTCGGCTGGCCTGACAGTACTGAAGACCTCAAATATTTCTACCCCTCATCCGTCATGGAAACCGGCTACGATATCCTCTTCTTCTGGGTGGCCCGCATGATTATGATGGGCATCGAAGACGTCGGGGATGTGCCCTTCCGCATCGTTTTCCTGCACGGTCTGATACGCGACGACAAGGGCGAGAAAATGAGCAAAATGAAAGGCAATGTGCTCAACCCGTTGGATGCCATCGACCAGTACGGTTGCGACGCACTGCGCTTCGCTATTACAACAGGCACGTCACCGGGCAATGATATCAACCTCGGCCAGCATCGCCTCGAAGCGGGAAGGAACTTTGCCAATAAAATCTGGAATGCAGCCCGGTATGTTCTCAAATCGCTTGAACCTGAACCGATCTCAAAGCAAGCCTTCTTCGAAGTTGGCGCGGAAAAACTGCAGGACCTAGAAGACCGCTGGATAGTCTCCCGTCTGAACCGGCTAATTAAAAACGTGGATGAACTCATGACAGATTACCAGTTCGGTGAGACGGAGAAGCAGATGCACGACTTCTTCTGGGGGGAGTTCTGTGACTGGTACATCGAATTGTCCAAGCTCAGGATGGGAGATAAAGCGAGGTCTCCCTTGCCTGTCCTGGCATACGTTTTGGAATCACTGCTAAGGCTGTTACACCCCTTCATGCCTTTTATAACCGAGGAGCTGTGGCAAAACCTCAAGCAGCGCCTGCCAAACGGTACATTGACTTCACCAGCATTGATCGTCGCGCCCTACCCTTCAGCTAATGCTAAATTAATTGATGCCGAAGCGGAACGCATAATGGAAGCGGTAATGGAAATCATCCGCACCATCCGCAATGCCCGGGCGGAATATAAAGTCGAAGCTGGGAGGTGGGTTGATGCTTATGTTTATGCAGACAGCCTGCTGCCGCATATCACTAGTAAGTCAGCGGTCATCGAGAACCTGGCAAAGGCGAGGCCCCTGCATATTCTGTCACGCGAAAAGAGGCAACTAAAAGGGGAGAGGGCAGTGGTATCCGTTCTAAAGGATATTGAAGTGGTAGTCCCTCTTGCCGGTATGGTGGATATCAACGCTGAAAAGACACGCATTGCAAAGGAAATGGAAGTCCTGGAGCGTGAGATTTCCCGACTTAAGCAGCGCATTGGCGACAATGAGTTCACATCTAAAGCGCCGGCTGCCGTGGTGGAGAAAGAGAGCAGCAGGCTTAAAGATTACGAAACCAAACTGATCAGGCTTAAAAGTGAACTCGAGCAGTTAATTTAAACTTGCCTTGCCGACATCTTGCGGTACATTAATACAATGGCTTTCTTGGTATCGCTTGCGACCTTCGATTTCTCGCTGGTCTTTATGCGGTACTTAAAAAGCCAGTACGTGAACTCCTTCATCTCGCCCAACGTCATGGACTTCAATCGCAGGTATCTCTTTTCCCTGCGGAAGGCTTCGAGCAGTTCAGCCTGTCCCCCACCGTAAATACGCAGGTAAGCTTTTTCCATCTCATCGTCGGGCTTCAGAGTCACCATGCTCCTTTTACGCACCTCAAAGACATTCGCAAGTATTAGTGCCTGCTCGGTAATAACCCCGTACAGGAAATTGAGGTAGGCGCGATATTTCGAAGGGCCAAGCAGCACCTTGAACTCGGCCTCCGTGAGCTTGATTGGAGGCTGATCAAAAAAAAGCAGATTACTTGTTTCGTATTCCGGTACCAGGTCCTTGATCTCCTCGCATAGACGCTCGGCAAGGCGAAGCCAGTCAAAGGCCTGCCCGTCAATTAAATATTTATAGTTCTCACCGGCGTAAATTTCCTCCGGACTTTTCCACAGCCGTATGGCTTCCAGTAACGCTATATACCAGTTGCGGCCGTTTCTTACGGCATCCTTAAGGTGCTGTATGGCAAGGGCGTCACCCGCCAGGGCTGCTGCCCTTTCTTCGTTTTCACTTATTTGGGGCATTGGGTTTTTCATATTTTCTCATGAATGACTTCACCATGTTGGCCGAGGAAAACTGCTGCTGTGTAAATTCTGCCAGCAAGCTCTCATCACCGAAAATTTCCTGCCTTATCTGCTCTGCATTCATGCCTTTATTGTAAAGCTCGTCGACTTTATTGCCCAATTCCTGAAGATAGGCGATCACTTTATCAAGCCTATCAACCGGTTCAGATACCACGTTGACCGGTGCAGGGAAAAGGATATGTGGATTAAGCGCCCGCAATTTTTTAAAGTCTTCCAGCGTTTGCCAGAGATCGTCGTTAGGTCTACATACTACCGGTCGGGTCGTGACGAACAGATCGCCGGTAAACAGCCATCCTTTGCTCGGTTCGAACAAGCAGATATGGTCGCGGTCATGGCCTGGCGTGTGTATTACGTCGAAATGATGGTTCCTGGTCTCAATGTAATCATCCAGCGGTTTGACCCGGCTGGGCACGGGATAACCCCACACCTCTTCCTGGTAGGGATACAATTCCGCCGGCTGACTTATTTTGTCGATGGCAAGAGGATGAGCATAAATCTCGACTTTATACGCATCCTGGAGGAATTTATTAGCCGAAATATGGTCCTCATGAAAGTGGGTATTTACAGCTACCTTTACGTTTTTGTCTATTAAAAATTCCGTCAGCTCCCGTGCAGTGTGTGCAGGCCCTGTATCCACAAGAAGACAATCAACAAGGTACGCTGATACACAGGTTCCACGACGGAAATCAGGGTAGCGGCTCATCTTAATCTGCAGGACATCTTCGTATTGGTTAGTAGCAATCATCCTATCTTATCTCCTGTTCAAAAAATCGAGGACTCCTTTGAGCGGCCTGGCATTCAGGACATGTTTGGGTTCGCACCAGGCGCGGCCGGCAACGCCGATACCGAACCTCATGAGTTCGAGATGCGATATGGCATGGGCATCCGTCCCGATCATCAGCATCACGCCGAGTTCCCTGGCGCGGAATGCATACAGGTCTTTGAGATCGAGGCGGTCGGGCATGGCATTTATCTCCAGGGCCTTGCCATATTTCAACGCGGCATGAAACACGGCTTCCATGTCCACGTCCACAGGTTCACGCTCACCGATCTTCCTGCAGGTGGGATGCGCAATGACATCCACATTGGGGTTTTCAATCGCACCGACAATGCGGTGCGTCATCTGCACCCTAGCTTGCATGAATGAAGAATGGACTGCCGCAACTACAATGTCTAAATCCGCCAGTACCTCATCAGGAAGATCGAGGCTGCCATCAGCCTTTATGTCAACTTCCACTCCGTTTAACAGGTATATGCCCAACGATGATTGATTCAGCCTTTTTATCTCGGCTGCCTGCTCCTCGATGCGTTCCATCTTTTTATCGCCAGGGATGTTGCGGCCGCTTGAGTGGTCGGTGATAGCAATATAATCGTAGCCAAGCCTCTTCGCAGCCAGCGCCATATCCTCGATGGTATCCATCCCATCGCTGCCAATAGTGTGAACGTGGAAATCGCCCCGTATATTCTTGATCTCGATTAAAGCAGGGATTGCTCCCTTTTCCGCCAGGTCTATTTCGCCCATATCTTCACGTATCTCCGGCGGTATGTACTGCAGGCCAAGATAGCGATAGAATGACTCTTCATCAGCGAACTTCTCAATGTTACCCGTCTTAACATCGGTGATACCATACTCGCTCAAACTGAGCCCCTGCTTTTGCGCCCTGGTGCGCAGTGCCACGTTATGCTCTTTGCTTCCTGTGAAATGCTGCAAAAGTGAACCGAAGCTGTCATGCTCCACCATCCTGAGGTCGGCCTGCAGCCCTTTAGGCAGTATAACACTGGCCTTTGTGGGCCCCTGTCCCAGTACTTCTCTTACCTGGGGAAGCTTTGTAAAAGCCCTGACCACGGCCTCCGGGTCATTGGCCGTGCCCATAAGGTCAATGTCGCCCACGGTTTCTTTAAATCTGCGCAGGCTGCCCGCCGGCGTGAGATTCCGCACCCCCGGAACACGGCGCAGCGCAGTAAGGATTTCTTCGACAGCAGGCAAAGCTTCTCCGAGTGTTATACGCCTGTCTTTTCGCCTGAACGCTTCGATAGAATGGAGTATGTTGGACGCGGTCTTTTCACCCATCCTCTCAAGGGAAGCCACCCTGCCATCCTTAATCGCATTCTCCAGTTGATCGATAGAAATGACTTTCAACTCTGTGGCAAGCCTGTAGGCTGTCTTGGGTCCGATGCCGGGGATATCCATAAGGCTGATAATGCCCTCCGGGAACTCAGATTTCAGTTCTTCATAGTACTTGAGCTTTCCGGTGGTGATAAGCTCCATGCTCTTTTTTGCAATAGCCTCACCGATTCCCGGCACGTCCCGGAAGTCCCGCCCCTCCTCATGCATCAACTCCATTTCCTCGGGTAGGCGACTTATGATTTGCGCAGCGCGCGAATAGGCGCGTATCTTGAACTTATTCTCGCCTTTCAATTCCAGCAGGTCAGCAATGTTCCCGAAGACGATGGCGATATCGGAGTTTTTCATCGGGGTTATTGTACCATGCGGAAGCTATGCGGAAGGCAGAAATAAATGTCCGCTTTATTTCCCATGGCAGTGCTTGTATTTTTTGCCGGAGCCGCATGGGCAGGG
>CAYLRS010000007.1:5878-15906 GCA_964385895.1 uncultured Dehalococcoidales bacterium | reverse complement strand
TATAATACTGTTCGCTGCCGGCCTCGGATTTATTCAGGAATACAGGGCTGAACGAGCTATTCAGGCATTGAGAAAGATGGCAGCGCCGTTGGCTTCGATCCTGCGTGATGGACAGGAAATTGAAATCCCCTCCCGCGAACTTGTACCCGGCGATGTCGTTATAATCAGGACTGGCGATCGAATTCCAGCCGATGCACGGATACTTGAATCTTTTAACCTCAGGGCTGAAGAGGCCGCGCTGACCGGTGAATCGATGCCGGTTGAAAAATCGTCTGACTCAGTTGCAGAAGAAGCTAGTTTGGGTGATAGGGTGAACATGCTTTATACAGGCACAGCTGCAGTATATGGACGATGCAAAGCAGTAGTGGTGGAAACCGGGGATAGCACCGAATTCGGCAAGATAGCTGTAATGCTTAAGGAAGTGAAGGTTCAAAAAACGCCACTTCAGATAAATCTTGACCGCATGGGTAAATGGATAGCCATCGGCGCGCTCGCCTTGTGTTTCATCCTCGCAGTCATGGGTGTCATGAGGGGGCACGAACCGCTTGAGATGTTGATCTGGGGTGTCAGCCTGGCGGTGGCGGCGGTTCCTGAAGCGCTACCGGCGGTTGTAACAATTTCACTTGCTATCGGTGTAAGCAGGATGGTCAAAAAACATGCGCTGATACGTAAACTTCCTGCTGTTGAAACACTGGGATGCACAACCGTAATTTGCTCAGATAAGACCGGTACCATGACTCAAGATCAGATGACCTTGAGAAGGATATACGTGAGTGGAAAAATAATCGACATAACCGGGGCCGGGTACGATCCCGAAGGTGCTTTTTATATTGATGATAAAGCGATTGATCATTCAAGTGAAATTGTTTTACTTAAATTTTTAGAAGCGGCAAATCTCTGCGTTGATACAAAATTAATTTCCGAAAATGGCCAGTGGATGATAAAAGGAGACCCTACCGAAGGGGCCTTTGTCGTGGCTGGCGTCAAAGCCGGATTGCAGATAGAACAATTGCGCAGTGTCAATCCGAGAATCGGAGAGATACCGTTTACTTCCGAGACAAAACGGATGACTGCTATTTACCGCGAGCCCGATGGCGTGGTGGCCTACTCAAATGGAGCGGCTGAAGTAATTATCAGTTCGTGCGATTTTATTTATCAAGATGGGATGGTGGTTAAACTTGATCACGACGAGCGGGCCCGGATTCACAGCGTTATACATGAAATGGCCGAAAACGCTCTCAGGGTACTGGGCACTGCTTACAAGCGCCTGCCAGAGAGTTTTGATACGAAGATTGATGAGCAGGAAGTAAACAATGGGATGATTCTCTTGGGTTTGGGAGGAATGATCGACCCGCCGCGCCCGGAGGTCAAGGATTCCATACGAACGTGCGATTTGGCGGGGATTAAGACGGTGATGATAACCGGTGACCATAAATTGACGGCTGTGGCAATTGCACGTGAACTTGGGATATTGAAGCAGGGATTAGCCGTGACCGGGCATGATATAAATAATATGAGCCAGGAGGAATTTGAGGGTCTGGTTGAGCAAATCGAAGTTTATGCAAGGGTTTCTCCCGAGCATAAATTACGCGTAGTAGAAGCACTTACCAGGAAAGGGCATGTAGTCGCCATGACGGGCGACGGCATTAACGACGCGCCAGCATTAAAGAAGGCTGATATCGGAATAGCCATGGGTATAAAAGGCACCGACGTGACCAAAGAAGCTGCAGAAATGATATTGACCGACGATAATTTCGCGTCTATTGTGGCTGCAGTCGAAGAGGGCCGCGCTATCTTTGGAAATATCAAGAAATACCTTGTATACCTGCTTTCGTGTAACATTGGCGAAATACTGCTAATGGCAATAGTAATTTTATTAGGTCCGCTATTAGGTATAAATGTGGGTGTTTTGCCTCTCATAGCCATCCAAATATTGTATGTTAACCTTGCTACCGACGGTCTACCAGCGTTAGCGCTTGCCGTGGATCCTAGTTCGAAAGACATAATGAGTGAACGACCTCGACCCAGGAATCAGAATATATTTACGTTACCTGTAATCAGTTATATGGCAATTGTTGGAATCTGGACCTGCATTATTCCGCTAGTCGTTTTTATCTGGGCTCTAAATTCTGGAAAGAGCCTTATAGAAACTCAGTGTCTGTGTTTTGTCACTTTAATAATCATTCAATTTTTTAATGCCTTCAATTGCCGCTCTTTAGAAAAGTCATTATTTAACCTGGGCGTACGTGTAAATAAATGGTTGCTGGCTGCAGTCACCTGGGAACTCTGTTTATTACTGCTTATTGTTTACCTGCCAGCATTTCAAGGACCATTCAACACATATACATTGGGCGGGATAGACTGGCTGGTTGCCATTCTTGGAGCATCTACTATAATAATTGTTGCTGAAGTTTATAAATTAATCTATAGAAAACTAGCTATGCAATGAAAACGGAGGGGGTATTCAAGATGTATAAAAAAATATTGGTCCCATTGGACGGATCACCAGTAGCAGAATGCGTAATACCGCACATCGAGACAATTGCCAAACCGGTGAATGCTGAAGTTGAGTTGGTAAGTGTAGTTGAGCCGGTGGAAATACCCACACGCGGGAAAATTGCGTTGAGCGAGGATGATTTAAAACAAATTAACTATGATATGAGGAAGGATGTTCACAATTACCTTGAGAGCATTGCAAGACGACTGAATCGCTCTGGTATAAAAGCACATCCTGTTATCCTTTCTGGCAAGACTGCAGAGAGCCTTGTGGATTACGCCAACACCAATGATGTAGACCTTATTATTATGGCAACCCACGGGCGTTCGGGAATCACCAGGTGGTTCTGGGGCAGTGTAGCAGAGAAAGTTCTAAGGGCAGTGGATGTTCCCGTCCTATTGATCAAGTCAACGGGATGCGAAGGTGATTCCTAAAGATATCGCAGCGCATATTAGCATGACTCATATTCCCGATGAACCTGTATTATACATAGTTCTTGGGCTCTGCTTTATTACGCTTCTGGTACTTGTCTTACCGTTCATTGTTAAGAAGGTAGAGGAAAATCTCGAATTATTCTTCTTAATCATGGGTTTTCTAGCGGTTACCATTTCAGGTTTGTGGAGCTGGGAACTTGTGCTAGAAGCATTGAAAGCACCTGTGATGATTGGTTCAATACCCATAGGTATATTTCAAGTGGTGCTGATTTTTGGTCTGATAATCCATTTTTATAACAAAGCATTTTGTAACGGCATCATATCTTTCGTCTCAAAGCTCGGCTGGCGTTTATTCGTATTCTTACTTATATTATTACTGGGTCTTTGCTCAAGCATTGTTTCAGTTATTGTCACTGCGGTTTTACTTGCCGAAATTCTTGCTGCCTTGCCTATAGATAAAAAGGAAAAGGTCAAATTCGCAGTCGTAGCTTGCTTTGCTGTAGGTCTGGGAGCGGGACTAACACCGATCGGAGAGCCTCTTTCTACCATCATGGTGGCAAAGCTTTCAGGGCCGCCTTATCATGCAGGGTTCTTTTTTCCGCTGAATTATTTTGGTAGATATATTATCCCCGGGGTTGTCCTTATATCACTATTTGGGGCTTTTTATATAGGCAGAAATGTTAATTTGAAGGCAACCAGGCATGAATTTAAATATTCGGAAACACTAAAAACTGCCATTTTCAGGGCATTCAGGGTCTACCTTTTCGTTGCAGCATTGATATTGCTCGGTGAGGGACTGAAACCGTTGATTATATGGTATCTGATGTATGTACCTGCCTGGGCCTTATATTGGATTAATATGATCTCAGCTATACTTGATAATGCTACGCTCACAGCTGTTGAAATAGGCCCTGCCATGCACCTGGATCAGATAATATGCATAATAATGGGGTTACTGATTGCCGGCGGAATGCTGATACCCGGGAATATCCCCAATATTGTCGCGGCGGGAAGACTAAAAATAAACATGAAGGAATGGGCAATCATCGGAGTACCGCTAGGGCTGGTGATCATGGCGGCCTATTTTTTGGTTTTGCTTCCACTAATTTTTGGACAAAGTGGTTAATCCATTTGCCAAATAAAAAATAAAATTGATATACTTAAACACTTTATAGCATAGGTACAGGGATATCCGGTATTCGAGTTGTTGAGCTTATTTGCCCCTGTAGCTCAGGGGATAGAGCACCGGCCTCCGGAGCCGGGTGCGAGGGTTCAAATCCCTCCAGGGGCGTATCGAACCCCATTTTAATCTGATTTTAATTATGAAACAGGGTAGCACTATCGAAATCAGATGGCATGGCAGAGGCGGCCAGGGAGCCGTTACTTCTGCTGAGATGATTGCGTTTGCCGCCATACACGAAGGTAAATTCGCTCAGGCATTTCCCAGCTTTGGCCCGGAGAGACGTGGTGCACCTGTTCTCGCATTCAACAGGATAAGTCCTACGGATCCGATTCGTATGCGCTCAGGCGTAACAAGTCCGGACGTAGTCGCGGTTCTTGACCCCGGGCTTGTCACCATAATTGATGTCGCATCAGGGTTAAAGCCGGGTGGTTCACTGGTGGTCAATAGCACCAGAAGCGTGGAGGAACTTCAGCAGGAATTCAGCGGTAGCTGGAAACTGGCCGTAGTCGATGCTTCTGCTATAGCACGAGAACTGCTTGGGGTCAACATCGTTAATACCACGATGCTCGGTGCTTTGATTAAAGCCGCGGATGTCGTGAAGCTCGAATCGTTGATGGAGCCCCTGCAGGAAAAATTCGGTGCCCGGGCAAAATCCAATTTTGAGGCCTGCAAGCGCGCTTTTGACAGTACGGTGCTTGCAGAAATATCTACTTCAGGCATAAAAAGACCAAAGACCTTCCAAGTTGAAAAACTGCCCAGTTGGCGGGAATTACGAGTTGGCTGCGCAGTGACTGAGGTTGGCAATACCAAGACTTTTAATACCGGCGATTGGAAGGCCCAACATCCCGAATGGAACAACAAGAAATGCATCAAATGCGGAATTTGTGCTTTGTTTTGCCCTGAAGCTTGCATAAGTCAGCAACAAGATGGATATTTCCTGGCTGATATGTTTTATTGCAAGGGATGTGGTATCTGTGCCCATGAATGCTGGACCAGAGCTATAAATATGGTTGAGGAAGCCTGACGATGTCATCAAAACGCGTTGGCATGGAGTCATCGCTAGCTGTTGCCGAAGCTGTAAAGCTGGCCAATGTCGATGTCATCGCTGCTTATCCTATCACACCACAGACCCACATTGTTGAAGGCCTGGCGGAAATAGTAGCCGACGGTCTCCTTGACGCTGAATATATACCGGTTGAATCCGAGCATTCTGCTATGAGTGCCTGCCTGGGTTCAAGCGCCGTTGGCGCAAGGACGTTCACCGCTACAGCAAGCCAGGGACTAATCTTGATGCACGAAGTGCTCTTTGTGGCTGCGTCACTTCGCTTGCCCATTGTTATGACCGTGGCCAACCGTTCACTTTCAGGGCCGCTGAGCATATGGGGAGATCATTCCGATGTCATGGTGACAAGAGACAGTGGATGGATCCAGATTTTTGCCGAAAACGGACAGCAGGCCTTTGATATGATGATTTGCGCATTCCGCATTGCGGAGGATAAGGATGTCCTTTTGCCCACAATGATCAATATCGACGGGTTTAATTTATCACATGTTATTGAGCCGCTCTACCTGCTTGATCAAAAAACAGTTAATGAATTTATACCACCTTACAAGTACCCCTTTGCACTTGATCCCGATAATCCTGTGACAATGGGATGCTTCGCCATGCCGAATCTCTATACTGAAGCCAGAAAGGCCCTGGATGATGCACTCAGGAGTTCAAAGAAAGTAATTGTCGATGTCTGGCAGAAGTTCGGTGATCTTACCGGACGATACTATAAGCCCGTTGAAAAATACAACTCGGATAACATGGAAACACTCCTGATTACCATGGGCAGCTTTAGTGAGAATGCCATGATGGCTATTGACAAAATACAGGCAGAAGGCAAAAAAGTCGGTCTGGTTAGGCTGCGACTATGGCGTCCCTTTCCTTATGCAGAGGTTCTGGAAGCGATATCCAACGCTAAAAATATAATAGTCCTTGACAGGTGTATTTCATCGGGTGGACCTGCACCCGTTTGTTCGGAGATCCGCGCTGCCCTGTATTCTTTAGAGAAAAGGCCCCTGGTAGTCAGCGTAGTGGGTGGACTAGGTGGCCGCGATATATCACCAGAGAATTTCGAGCAATTAATTGAACTCGGGATAGAGAAAGCAAAGGCAGGAAAAACGGACGAAATAGTTATGTTTGGAGTTAGAGAATAGTGGAAACTCTGAGCATATATGTACCCCGCTTAGTTACTGCAAAAGAATATCTTGCACCCGGACACCGTGCTTGCTCGGGCTGTGGTGAAGTTCTGGCAGTCCGTTTTGTATGCAAAGCGCTCGGTAGAAACACCATAATATCCAATGCCACCGGTTGCATGGAGATCATCAGTTCTCCGTTGCCTCAGAGCTCCTGGGAAATCCCATGGATTCATACACTGTTTGAAAATGCTTCTGCGGTAGCTTCCGGGATTGAGTCAGGTATAAAAACGTTGAAACGCAAGCACGGCTACAATAAGGAGGTTAAAGTAGTCGCCATGGGTGGCGATGGAGGCACTGCCGATATCGGCCTGCAGTCACTCTCAGGTGCGCTGGAAAGAGGTCATGATTTCATATACGTTTGCTACGATAACGAAGCCTATATGAATACTGGCATCCAGCGTTCCAGCGAGACGCCGTTCGGGGCATCAACGACCACGGCTCCCTCCGGGAAGAAGAGCATCGGCCAACATACCTGGAAGAAAAACATGCCTGCAATAGCGGCTGCGCACAACATACCTTATGTAGCCACTTCCTGCTCAAGCTATCCATTTGACATAATGGCTAAGATTGAAAAGGCAAAGCAGGTCAAGGGGCCATCATACATACATATTCTTTCAGTATGTCCAACAGGATGGCGGTGTGCTTCGAATCTTACTATTAAAATGGGCAGGCTGGCCGTCGAAACAGGCATTTTCCCTCTTTACGAAATTGAGAATGGCAAATATACGTTAAATATTGACTTGCCAAAACTACGGCCAATAGAAGACTATCTCAAATTGCAGGGCAGGTTCAGGCACCTGACCAGGGAGACTATCGCAGAGATCCAGGAAAGGGTAACTGACGAGTATAACAAGATCAAAGAGCTTGCTTCTAGGAAACCGAAGAAATGAAAGATAGAGTTTCGGCCATAATTAAAAAATACGGTAAAGATAAGAGCCAGTTAGTATCCATATTGCAGGATATGCAGGCTGAATATAATTTTCTTCCGCGTGTGGAACTGGACCAATTAAGTAAAAAGATGGATATCCCTCAGAGCCAGATCTACAGCCTGGCGACCTTTTTTAAGGCTTTTAGCCTCAAGCCCAGAGGCAAACATATCATCAATGTATGCCTGGGTACGGCGTGCCATGTCAGGGGTGCCGATCTGATCCTGGAGTCACTTGAACGGCAACTTAAGATCAACCGTGGTGAAACAACTGAGGACTGCAATTTTACTTTAGAAACTGTTAATTGCATGGGGTGCTGCGCAACTGGTCCAGTAGTCAAAATTGATGCTGAATATTACGGTCAGATGAGCAATGATAAAGTCGAGCCGATGCTGAAGAAATATTAATTACTAACATTCGATATGCGGACTAAATTAAAATCCAGAAAAGAACTCGAAGAACTCCAGAAGAAGCTGAGCAGGAAGCTGGATACTGGAAAGACGCGTATTTCGATTTGCAACGGCACCGCCTGCAGGCCTTACGGCAGCAACCCTGTAGCGGAATCGTTCAAATCGGAAATAGCGAAACAGGGATTAGAAGACAAGGTTGATTTTAAAGTCACCGGGTGTCACGGCTTTTGTGAGAAGGGACCGATCGCCATTATTGAACCGGGCAACATCTTCTACCAGAAAATTAAAGTTGATGATGTACCGGAGATTATCCAGAAGTCAGTCCTTAATAAAGAAGTCATAAGCAAATTGCTGTTCAAGGAGCAATCTACCGGCAAAGAGATAACCGCACAAAATGAATTGCCGTTCTATAAGAATCAGACACGGATCATACTTGGTAACAACTTACTAATTGATCCCACTGAGATTGAAGACTATATAGCCATAGGCGGTTATGCTGCGCTTGCTAAAGTACTATTTGAACTGCAGCCAGACCAGTTGATTGGAATAGTAAAGCAGTCTGGCTTAAGGGGCCGTGGTGGAGCCGGCTTTTCAACTGGCACAAAATGGGAGTCGTGCAGGAAAGCGCACGGCGACATCAAATATGTAATTGTCAATGCCGACGAAGGCGATCCGGGAGCTTATGCCAATGAGGGCCTTCTAACGGGTAATCCGCACAGTGTCCTCGAAGGGCTTATCATCGGAGCGTATGCCATCGGAGCGCATCAGGGTTTTATTTACGTTCGCAACGAGTATCCGCTGGCATTGAAAAATATGACCATTGCCATGGAGCAGGCAGAGAAATATGGACTGTTGGGTGATAACATCCTGGGTTCTGGTTTTGATTTTCATGTGAGGATCAACAGGGGTGGTGGCGCCTTTGTATGTGGGGAATCAACGGCATTGATGGCTTCACTCGAGGGAAAGGTTGGGGAGCCCAGGGCAAAATATATCCACACGGTTGAAAGAGGTCTTTGGGATAGGCCAAGCACGCTGAACAACGTCGAGACCTGGGCTAACATACCCTTAATTGTCAATAACGGGCCCGAGTGGTTCAGCAAAATAGGTTCACCTGGCAATTCAGGAACGAAGATATTTTCTCTCACTGGCAAGGTCAATAACACGGGTCTGGTGGAAGTGCCCATGGGCATTAAATTGCGGGACATCATTTTTGGTATTGGTGGGGGCATAAGAGGAAATAAGAAATTTAAAGCTGTGCAGACAGGTGGGCCTTCGGGTGGATGCTTACCGGAAAAGCTTCTTGATTCGCCAGTAGATTTCGATGAGCTTACCAAGGTTGGATCCATGATGGGTTCCGGCGGCATGATCGTGATGGATGAGGACAACTGCATGGTCGACATAGCCCGTTATTTTCTGACCTTCCTGGAAGAAGAGTCATGCGGTAAATGCGTCCCATGCCGTGAAGGCATAAAAAGGATGCGCCAGGTATTGAATGATATAACGGAAGGGAAAGGGCGCGAGAGCGATATAGAACTACTTGGGGAGATCTCTGTTCATCTGAAGGAGAGCTCGCTGTGCCAGCTTGGCAGTTCGGCTCCCAACCCGGTTCTGACTACCATACAATATTTCCGCAGTGAATATGAATCTCACATTAAAAATAAGAAATGTCCCGCCGGAGTATGTAAAGCGCTGATAAGGTTTAGCATCACCGATGAGAAATGCCCCGGGTGCGGCATGTGCGTAAAAACCTGTCCGTCTAATGCAATAACTTTCATGGGCAAGAAGAAGCCGGTCATTCTCGACCAATCCAAGTGTATTAAGTGTCGCACGTGTTACGATATTTGCAGGATGGGAGCTGTAAGCATTGAGTGAAAAGGTAAGTCTTACTATTAACGGGAACAAGTATACGACTCAAAAAGGCCAGTATGTGCTTCAAGTTGCAAGGGAAAACGGCATAGAGATACCCACACTTTGCAACCACGAGGCCATCGAACCCTATGGGGCCTGCAGATTATGTATAGTAGAAGCTACCCATGGCACAAGGACCCGCATAGTCACCTCATGCCTGTATCCGGTTGAGGAAGGCCTTGTGGTACAAACCAATTCACCGCGTATCATTAAAAACCGTAAAATGCTTCTTAATTTACTGCTTGCAAGGTGTTCGGAAAACAAGGTAATCAAAAATCTGGCAACTGAATATGGGATTGTGAAGCCTCCGTTCCGCGAAGAGTACTGGGAAAAGAACGACTGCATCGTGTGCGGGCTTTGCGTCCGTGCATGCGAGCAGGTAGTGGGCGTCAGCGCAATAAGTCTGGTTAACCGCGGCATCCACAA
>CAYLRS010000007.1:0-5868 GCA_964385895.1 uncultured Dehalococcoidales bacterium | reverse complement strand
CAAGGAACCGGCACCTCCCTACCTGAAGAGAGCAAAGGCTTGCATCGGCTGCGGTTCATGCTTCTATGTCTGTCCCACCGGTGCTGTAAAAATGGAAGATAAAAACGGTGTCAGACGTATTTATAACTGGAATGTAAATTTCAAACTTAAGAAATGCAGCGTCTGCGGTATTCAATGGGCCCCGGAAGCGCAACTCGAATATATAAGAAAGAAATGGGACCTGCCTGTTGATTTCTTTGAAACCTGCCCCAATTGTAAGTAATCTTACATTCAAATTCAGTTTTCATATCTTGACTCACTATATCCAGTAACCTATACTTTCAATCGCGGGGTGTAGCGCAGCGGCTAGCGCGCATGGTTTGGGACCATGAGGACGGTGGTTCGAATCCACTCACCCCGACCAATTACCGGGTTCAAAAACGTTTAAACCCCCGATAATGGAATCTTTAAAATATATCCGTCTGACAGGTTTAATAATATCGCATCCCGTGGCCCAAATATCTATAGTCAAATAATGAAATAGCTTAGGCATGCATCTTGCAAGCATCGACTGCGTACGTTATTTACCTCCAGTAGCATGTTGACTAATTAGTCAATCATTGTTATACTCAAACAAGTTCTCTATATGCACATAAAAACGCGAATTGATCTGTACAGTAAAATCAATAGGGAGGTAGGCGCATGACAATTTCAAGACACTGGCACAAATCCAAATTTACTGGCCTTGTTTTTCTAGCTGTAGCTATTTTCATGGTACTTGCCCTTATCGTTGGATGTGGCCCGTCCATACCACAAGTACCGCCGATTGTGATCGGTGCTCCGTGTTCACATGGGATGGTTGCCAAGAACATGTATATGGCAGCCCAATTAGCAGCTGACGAAATCAATGCCAAAGAAGGTGGTATTCTCATTGATGGCGTTAGGCGACCGCTAAAAATCGTCACAGTTGATACAAGGGATCTCGAACCTGGTGTGCCTATTCAGGACACAGTGCTGGCATATAAAGACCTGATAGCTAAAGATAAGCCAGTTGCCCTGGTTGCTGGTCCAATAAGGACCGAGGCACAGCTTGCCGTTATAGAAAATATCGCGGGAGACAAGATAGTAAACATATTTAACGGCAGCGTCAGTTCAAAATTTAGAGCCACCTTCAAGGGCAATCCCGAAAAATATAAGTACCTGTTCAAGAGCAGCCCAACGGAGATCGACCTGGTACTGGGGCTAATGGATGCTATGAAACTGGCCAAATCACAGCTTGGATACAATACTGTTTACCTGCTAATCGAGGATGTGGATTTCGCCAAGGCAGGTGCCGTGGCTGCGGCCAATTTACTTGAAGCAGCCGGATGGACAATCAAAGGACAGGAAAATACTCCCCTGGGTATGACCGATTATTCACAGGTCCTTCTGAAACTCAAGAACAGCGGAGCTCAGGTCGGCTTCTATGTCTACTCATCTGAGGCAGCTCCCCTTGCAAAGCAGTACCAGGCCATGCAGCTTTCCGCTCTGATGGTCGGTGTCTGCGACCCGCTCGGTGGTCCCGGTGCCTGGGACGCAACCCAGGGTGCTGTAAAAGGGTGGATCAACTACATTTGCGGTGCGGGGAACATGCCTGTTAGCAAAATGCCGAAGACTGTAGCATTTACCGAGGCCTATCAGAAAAAGTGGGGAGAGCCTCCACAGGTAGTCCTGGGATGCGCACAGTCATACGATGCAGTATACATACTGGCTAACGCCATGAAGAAAATGGGGAGCCTTGACCCGGATAAACTGGCTAAAGCAATTGAAGCAACGGAATATGCTGGTGTGGTCGGCCTTACTAAATTCCCTGCTGGTGAGCACCAATCACCATATAAGGATGACCCGGCAACAGGCCTGGTCTGTCCGATATTCCAATGGTGGGATGGGAAACGCATACCTGTGTTACCCTCTTCAATTGCTGACGCCGGCATTCAAACTTACAAATAACGTTCTGGTCGGCTGTTGATCAAGTGGGAGGCACGTATAACTTATTGGTAGTTAGCGTGCCTCCTATTGTGACATGTGGACTGCGGTTTGATTTGAACCTCGAGATTTAACCTGTAAGAACTAGAAAAATGCGAGAGACGTTAACCGATTTTATACACGCTTGATTGGAGTAATTGAATGGCTGGTGTCATTATATTCGGCCTCGCCAAAAGCTTGGAACTGGCGCTCATAGCCATAGGCTTCAGCTTTGTTTTCGGTATCAGCGGCATTGCCAATTTTGCTTACGGCGCATTTTACCTGCTTGGCGGATTCCTTGCATATATTTTCTTCACTTCGGTCGGATTGCCTTATTGGGTTGCAGCAATTGTCTCCATGATCATTCTATTTGTTATAGGTGCGCTAATGTACCGGTTCGCAGTACAGCGTATCAGGGGTGCGATGCTCTCTGAGGTGATTGTCACCATGGGACTCGGAATTTTCATAATTGAAATGCTACGAGCAACAGGTTTCATAGGGCATAACCGTTACCTCCCGGCTTTTATACCAGGATATATAGAGATAGCCGGTGTTGGCATAGAAAACCAGCGTTTGATGATAATAGTGATAGGACTGTTGCTGTTCCTGATCCTGTGGGCTGTCACGCGCTATACGCGAATTGGACTCGCCTTCAGAGCAATGTCACAGGATGAACTAACTGCCCTTTCAATAGGGCTCAACAACAATTACCTGGCAATGCTCTCAATGGGAATAGGCGCAGTCCTTTCCGTAATCGCCGCACTATGTATAATCCCACAGGGGTTTCTCACTGCCGATGGTGCGTATGAGGTTCTAATTTATGCCCTCGCTGTGGGTGTACTCGGAGGTCTGGGCAGTACCATAGGTATTATTGTCGGAGCCTTTATATTGGGTTATGCGCAGACCATCACGGCAACGCTTTTCAGCTCACAGTGGGTTATGGTAGTTACCTTCCTCGCAATTGTACTTGTTTTACTTATTAAGCCGTCCGGAATCTTTGGAAAACAGAAAGAACTTGAAGAAAGGGTTTAAAGCATTGGAACAGGGAGAAAAGCAATTTAGAAAAGAAAGGATCGACCGGGGCATATATGCTCGCTCCATGGATATTTTCGCTATCTCTTCCTGGCAAGAGATAGCCTATTTGCTTCTACCCAGGATCGTGCCGGTCATTTTGCTGCTGGCAATGCCTCTGATACTGGAGCTTAGCGGAAATACCTACTGGGCCAAAGTCATGGTGGTGCTCGCTATCCTCGGAATAATGTCTATGAGCTGGGATCTTCTACGTATTGCAGGTATGTTTTCGCTCGGTCAGGCGCTCTTTTTTGGATTAGGCAGTTATATCTCGGCCGCCTTTAACCATTATTTTCACTGGCCTATTTTCCTGACTATACCGGCCGGTACTCTGGGTGGCGCCCTTTTGGGTACGGTGCTTTTAACGGGCACCCTGAAGTTAAGGGGTATATATTTCGCTATGGTAACATTGGCCTTTCCCTTACTGCTGGTCAGGGCGATACAGGCAACTAATTTCCTGGGCGGCACAGAGGGTGTCGCTACCGATGCTTTCCCGAACTACTGGGTAGCTGCATATGTGTCCATAGGCGCTCTATTGATTTGCTTTTTCGGATTCCGACGTCTCATGAATTCTGACTGGGGACTTGTTGCCAGGGCTATCGGGCAGGACGATATTGCTGTAACGGCGTCGGGAATTAATGTGTTCTGGCGTAAGATACAGGTGCTATTCATTGCGAGCGGCGCTGCCGCATTTGCAGGTACTCTAATAACGCACTTGCTGATGTACGCAGGCCTCTCGAGCTTCTCACTTGACTACTCAATTTTGCCGGTTGCCAGCGTTGTCATCGGTGGAAGCGGCAACTTTGCCGGAGCGTTATTAGGTTCTACAATTCTAACCTTCGCAACGGAAGCGCTACGGGCTCTCGGGCCACTGAGGATAGCGCTCTACGCCATTTTAATGGTCGTTTTTGCTCTCACCATACGCGAAGGTATCTTTCCCTATATCGAGCGCAGATATCACCAGTTTGAAAGGAAGGTAGAATTAACTTGAGTACCTCACCAGTTCTTAAAGTCGAGGGAATAACAAAAAATTTCGGTGGTGTCAGGGCAGTCGACGCAGTCAGTTTTGATATTTATGCTGGCGATTTTCTCGGTGTCATCGGCCCGAACGGCGCGGGGAAAACTACACTGCTCAACCTGATAACCGGATTTCTCAAGCCGGATGCAGGAAAAATATTTTACCAGGGGAAAAACATAACAGGGTGGAAACCTCACAAGATTTGTGAGTTAGGCGTGGCACGTACTTTACAGATGGTGCGTCCTTTTTATCATCTGCCAGCATATAAAAATATCATTATACCTCTCTGCTCTCCCAGGGCTTTAAAGCTGTCTGGTTCCAAGTATGGAGAGAGGGACGATATAGCACTGGATTATCTTGAAGAAGTGGGATTTGAGCGTGATACCGCGGTACCATACAAACCTGCCGGCATTTTGCCTCACGGCTATGTAAAACGTCTCGAACTGGCACGTGCTCTGGCAATGCAACCGGAACTTCTTGTCCTTGATGAGTTATTTTCGGGTATGAGCATGTCTGAGGTTGCCAGCACCATGTTCGTTATCGAGAAGCTGCGCGAGAAGGGAATAACGATTATTATGGTTGAGCATCGCGTTAAGGAATTAGTCAGGGTTGCCAACAGGTTGCTTTTGCTTAACTTCGGTCAAAAAATCGTTGAGGGTCCACCTATGGATGTCGTCAGTTCCCCCGAGGCCATTAAAGCTTACCTCGGTACCAGCGAGGAGGTTGAGCAGTAATGGCGATGTTAGAAGTCAAAGGGCTTATGGTCTATTATGAGAATGCCATAGCTCTGAATAATCTGAGTATTCTGGTGGATAACGAGGAGATCGTCGGGGTACTTGGTTCCAATTCCGCTGGTAAAACCACGTTAATGGATACGCTGTCAGGCCTAATCTACCGCATTAAAGAAATAGAGGAGAGGAGCGGTGGTGTCCGGGTTGAAGTAATGGGTCACATCGAATTTGAAGGGAAGGATATTACAGCGGAAAAAGCGCCAGAGCGGGTTAAAAGAGGAATCGTGCTTACACGCGAACGGCATCCAATTTTTAAAGATTTTAATGTGCTTGAAAATCTGAAGGTATCTTCCTATATACATAAACAGAGCTCAAAAGAAGATTATGAGCGTGTTTTCACGATCTTTCCCCCATTGAAAAATCTTCAGAAAAGGAAAGCCGGTTTGATGAGTGGCGGGGAACAACAGATGTTAAGTATAGGTATGGCGCTTATGGTAAAACCCAGGCTTTTACTTCTTGATGAACCTCTACTTGGTTTGAGTCCATTGCTTCAGGTCGAACTGGTTCATGCAATAAAGAGAACGCGGGAATCAGGCGTTACAGTACTGGTCACCGAGCAGTTTGCCAGGCCGCTACTCCCGATAATAGACAGAGGATACATCATTGAGAATGGAATGCTCGTGCTTTCTGGCACCGGTCGCGAGCTTTCGGATAATCCCGAGGTCAAGGTGGCGTATTTTGGTGTATAAAAATAATATATGGTCAGCTTTCGAAGAGCATGCTCGCAAGACGCCTGACAAAGCTGCCTGCATTTACCTTGGTACTAAATACTCGTACCGGTCCCTACTTGAACACGCTGAGGGATTTGCGGCAGCTCTACTAAATGGGCGGATTGGGCAGGGTGATAGGGTTGTTATTTATGCGCCCAACTCGCCACAGTGGATCATAGCCTTCCTGGGTATTCAACGGGCTCGAGCGATAGCAGTCCCTATCACACCCATTTATACACCGCCGGATGTAAAGTTTATCTGTAATAATTGCGAGGCGAAACTAATAGTTTGTGCT
>CAYLRS010000006.1:13076-16282 GCA_964385895.1 uncultured Dehalococcoidales bacterium | reverse complement strand
CCCTTTTGGATAAAGGCCTTAAAAAGGGCGATAAGATCATCCACTGGATGATGAATTCAATAGACTGGTTGATCGCTTACTTCGGAATTTTACGTACAGGAGCGTGGGTCGTTCCACTAAATTTCCGGTTCACCAGCCAGGATTTCGAATACTGCGCTGATATATCCAAAGCCAAAGTCATGATAATCGGTGAGGAATTCATCGAAAGAGTCGACCACATTAAGAAGCAATTGCCAGGAAGGATCAAGTATATTGCGGTGGCGGACAGCGCTACGGGTTACATGACCAGGTTCGGTGATAGTGTCAGAGGATATCCAACCACAAACCCTGGAATTGAACTGTGTGACGAAGATTGTTGCAGTCTCTATTTCACCTCCGGTACAACCGGAGCCCCTAAGCCTATATTAATTACACACAGCAATTTGAAGTGTGCTGCCATAACTGAAAATGTACATCACCGGCAAACGAAAGAGGATAACTACGTCCTGATACCGCCGCTTTATCACGCAGGTGCTAAGATGCACTGGTTCGGGAGCCTGATAGTAGGGGGTCGAGCCACTTTGCTAAAGGAAGTGAACCCTAAAAGCATCTTTGAAGCAGTTCATACAGAACGCGGCACCATCGTCTGGTTGCTGGTACCATGGGCTCATGACATACTCGTGTCACTAGACAGAGATGAAATAAAAAAAGAAGATTACGATCTGAGTTGCTGGCGTTTAATGCATATTGGAGCCCAACCCGTTCCTCCCGCGCTGGTGAAACGCTGGAAACAGTACTTCCCTAATATGCAATATGATACGAATTACGGGTTGACTGAAGCCACAGGCCCGGGATGTGTGCATTTGGGTATAGAAAACGAAAGAAAGGTAGGCTCCATCGGCAAACCAGGCTTCAACTGGGAAGCCAAAGTAGTCGACGAAAAAAGCAATATACTTGGACGGGGTCAAATAGGTGAGCTAATTGTGAGAGGCGACGGCATCATGAGGGAGTATTATAAGAATCCGGAGAAGACAGCCGAAACCATCAGGGATGGCTGGCTTTATACGGGCGATATGGCCACCATAGACGATGAAGGGTTTATATTTTTGGTTGACAGGAAGAAGGATGTAATTATTACCGGCGGTGAAAATATATATCCGGTGGAAGTAGAGGATACTTTACATAATTATCATAAAGTTTATGATGTGGCAGTTATTGGTATACTCGATGAAAGATTGGGGGAGATTGCGGTAGCTATTATAGATCCAAAACCTGGTGAAAATATAACTGAAACTGAAAATAATTGAATTCTGCAGGAAAAATCTCGCTCTGCACAAAGTTCCCAGGAAAGTAGTCTTAGATAAAGTGCCTAGGAACCCGACAGGTAAAATTGAAAAACCTAAGTTAAGAGAGAAATACGCCAAATAAATACTGAATTCTCTTTGTTAAACACAATATAATAGATCCCTCCAATAGCCGTTGTGTTATGTGTTTTCAACGGTAATCCCTCGCAAATTTTGTATAGCTCAAACGTATTAAGTTATAATTTTTAACTCGAGGAAAAAAATTGCTCAAAAGTAATAGTTGTGGGGAACTTCGCGCTAAACACGAAGGACAAAAAGTTACTTTGGCAGGCTGGGTTCATCGCCGTAGGGACCATGGTAGCCTGATTTTCATAGATTTACGCGATAGGGAAGGGCTAACGCAGGTAGTTTTCAACCCGGAAACATCGCAGGAAACACACACCAGGGCAAACGACCTTAGAAATGAATTTGTGATCCAGATTTCCGGAGAGGTGGCTAAAAGGCCCAAAGGTACTGAGAATACAAAGTTACCCACGGGAGAAATCGAGGTATTGGCCAACAAGATTACAATCTTGAATTCTTGTAGAACACCTCCTTTTTATATTAACGAGGAAGTCGATGTCGATGAAGCTCTGCTTTTACGGTACCGCTACCTTCATCTCAGGCGGCTTGGTATGCGGGATAACATGATACTACGTCACCGCGTAATTAAGTTTATGCGGGATTTCCTCGATGCTCGAGGATTTGTGGAAATCGAAACACCGATATTAATAAAGAGTACACCTGAAGGAGCGAGAGACTACCTCGTTCCCAGTCGCATCCACGCTGGTAAGTTCTACGCACTTCCACAATCACCTCAACAACTTAAGCAGTTGCTTATGGTCTCCGGATTTGAGAAATATTACCAGATAGCACGCTGTTTCAGAGACGAAGACCTGCGCGCAGATCGCCAGCCGGAATTCACGCAACTCGATATTGAGATGAGTTTTGTTAGCGAAGAAGATGTTTTAGAATTAGTGGAAGACCTGTTCACATCGCTGGTAGAAACAATAATGCCGAATCTCCGCCTGCTCAAGCCTTTCCCACGATTAAGTTATATAGAGGTTATGAGTAAATATGGAACCGACAAACCGGATATCCGTTTTGGCATGGAGCTAAGAGATCTTTCCAATATCGTTGTCAGCAGTGAATTTATTGTTTTTAAATCTGCCATACAGGGCGGAGGTGTGGTAAAAGGCATTTGTCTTCCCGGTTGTGCAAATTATACACACAAACAAATTGAAGAATTAACTGAACTTGCTAAAAGCTGTGGCGCAAAGGGGCTCATATCACTTGCGTTAACCGGCGAGCAAACGGATATAAATAGCCTTACTGCAGATAGGGTAAAATCCGTAGCCACAAAGTACCTGACTCTCGACCAAATCAAAGAGATAGCCAGGATTTTAAATGCGAAGCCCGGTGATCTCATATTGATTGCCGCTGGTGAAGCCAGGGTTGTTAATAAAGTATTGGATGAACTCAGGCGCGAAATGGGGAATCGGTTGAACCTTTGCGATCCAAATTTAATGGCCTTTGTGTTCATAACCGGTTTTCCGCTATTTGACTGGAATGACGAAACAAAAATTTGGGATTCTATGCATCACCCGTTTACAGCACCCGTTGACCAAGATTTACCATTGTTGGATACGAATCCAGGCAAAGTCCAGTCCAGGCATTATGATATGGTATGTAATGGATATGAATTATCCAGTGGCAGCATCAGGATCCATAACAGAAATTTGCAGGAGAAAATTTTCGCTATGCTTGGATACTCAAAGGAGGAAATACAAGACCGTTTCGGCAATTTTCTTGAGGCTTTAGAATATGGGGCTCCCCCGCATGGAGGTATCGCCATCGGCTTTGACAGGCTGGTTATGATAATGG
>CAYLRS010000006.1:0-13066 GCA_964385895.1 uncultured Dehalococcoidales bacterium | reverse complement strand
TATTGATCGTTTAATCATGCTATTAACGGGCAGCAAAACAATCCGTGATGTCATTGCATTCCCGAAAAATCAAGCAGCGGTTGACCTGATGACAGATGCACCTTCATGTATTTCCAAGCAACAGCTTAAAGAATTACATCTCGAATTGAAAAATAATGAATAGGCATTTTGTCGACATATCTGCGAATGATTATAATAATTCAAGGTGATTGAACACGATGAAAACATCTTCTGAACGAATGGAGAATTGCCAGGTAGCTTTAAATGTTGAACTGGAAAGCTCAGAAAAAGATAAATACATTGATCTAGCTTTCCAGCATCTCGCAAAAGAAGTCACTATACCGGGGTTCCGTAAGGGTAAAGCTCCGCGCACGCTCATCGAGAAGCGTCTTGGTAAAGAGGCAGTAATTCAGGAAGCCCTGGAACACCTCATTCCTGAGGTCTATGAGGAAGCATTAAAAAGCGAGGCAATAATGGCTATTGCTGAACCCCAAATTGAGTTGGTTAAGATCGACCCTGTTACCTTTAAAGCCATTGTTCCTGTGAAACCAAACGTCACTCTTGGCAATTATAAGGATGTCCGGCTTGCCATGGAAAAAAAGGATATAAATGATAAGGAAATTGACCAGGTCATCGAACAATTACGCGAACAATTCGGCACACTGATGCCGATAGAACGCAGCGTTCAGTACGGTGACGTAGTCATTATCGATATAGAAGGGAAAAGGGGAGACGAGGCTATTCTTAACCGCAAGGACGCTTTTTATGATGTCCAGCGGGAGTCGAAGTTTCCTGTGCCAGGGTTTTCAGAGAAATTAATTAATCTGAATAAAGGCGCTGAAGAGAATTTTACCATAACCTTTCCACAGGATTTTGAAATCAGTGAATTATCTGGCAAAGAATATTCTTTCATCATAAAGATCAAAGATATAAAGGAAAAGAATCTACCTGAGTTAAATGACGAATTCGCTAAGACAGCCGGTAGTGAGAATCTCAATGACTTAAAAGAGAAGATAAGAACAAACCTGCAATCAAGGGTCGATGAACAAGCGAGAAAAGAATTTGAAAATAAATTAGTTGGCAAGCTTATCGAGCAAAGTACCCTTGAATTCCCGCCGATCCTGGTTGAAAAAGAAGTTGATCACATCATAAATGAGGAATCGCGCAATTTCCAGGATGGCATAAAAGGGCTTGAGAATTATCTTAAAAACGCAAAAAAGACCATGGAAGAACACCGTGGAGATCTTCGACCTGGAGCTGAAAACAGAGTAAAAGCTTATTTAATAATAAGCAAAATCGCCGAGGCAGAAAACGTTATTGTAAATGAGGATGAATTGAACCATGCGGTGGAGAACATGGTGAAGGGAGACGAAAAAAGAGCAGACAATGTAAAGGCCTTATTTGACCTCCCACAACCAAGGGAATCGTTGCGAGAAACAATGGTTATAAACAAGACTATGGATCTTCTGACCAAAAAGGCAGTAGAATCAACATAATAATATTAATTATGGAGGTACGGCAATAATGGAACGATCACCGCTTAATATAATTCCAATGGTTATTGAAAGCAGCTCAAGGGGAGAGAGAGCATTTGATATTTACTCACTGCTGCTAAAAGAGCGGATCATTTTTCTCGGTACGCAGATAGATGACCAGGTTGCCAACCTTGTTGTTGCACAGCTTCTGTATCTTGCCAGGGAAGACCCTGAAAAAGACATAAGCGTTTACATCCACTCTCCGGGTGGCGTGGTAACAGCCGGCCTGGCTATTTATGACACAATACAGCTTATACAACCCGACGTCTCAACTATTTGTGTGGGTTCAGCTTATAGTATGGGCACCGTATTGTTATGCGCCGGGGCTAAAGGCAAGAGGTATGCTCTTCCCAATTCTACAATACATATGCACCAGGGTAGAGCAGGGACTCAGGGACAGATAACAGATATTAAGATAGCCGCCAAAGAGTTTGAACGTCTGGATGAACTCGTGGCAAAGATACTGGCTAAACACACGGGACAACCATTAGAAAAGATAAAACAAAATACCGACAGGGACATATATTTCAGCGCTGAGCAAGCTGTTGAATATGGACTAATCGATGATATCCTTTCACCATCGCAAAAGAAAGATAAGAAATAAAGGAATATTTATTGGAGACATAGGAAAGGAGACCTGTTGGTCTCTTTTCCTTTTTATATCCCATAAGCGATTTTAGTGTTTTTGGTTTATTTTCGGGTTATAGTCTTATCTATCTCATTGGTTAAATCGTAGCCATTGATATACTTGCCCAGACTATCAATCAAATTTTTGTGCTTATCTAATCTAATTTTGCCTTCACTAAACGATTTCAATGTATGTATTATCAGCGAAGTTTCACGCATAAAACCGGCTTGTCTGATGCGTTTAAACAACTCGTTGTTTTCACCCTGTTCGTTCTTAATTTTATCGAGAGTCCGATTACTAACTTCCTTCCAGAAATTATCAAACTGTGGTCCAGCAAGAGAATACCTGCAATATGTAATAACTGGTCCCCTGTCCAATTCCGTTGTGACAAGATGCATCATAACACCGGATTCGGTAGCCTTTTCTTCAATCAACTTCCAGATTACTTCCTGCCATGTACCTTTTGGCCCCGATGGGAGAGCGGGATGAAGGTTGATCATATCGTATTTATCGCACATCTCGCGGCCGACTATAAGCATATAGCCCGCAAGAACACAGATATCTACGTCAAACTGCGTTAATAATGACATCGCCTTTCTATCGTAGGCTAATCGCCACTCAGGTAACTGCTCATCTTTAATCGCAATTTTTTGCCGGTATGTTTCGGCGAATTTCTTAACTGAGAAACAAACTAATGGTAGATTGTAGCTCCTTACTTGATCAATGAATAAGTCGGTTTTTTCTGACTCGCCTGGTTCTCGGCTGCAGAAAACGAATGATATCTTTGCCTGAAGCTCCCCTTTTTGTATGCTTTCAAAGGCTGTTATTAACAGCTTTCTGGAGCTTTCTCCCCTGGCAGTAGAGAACCACCCTATATTCAACAACCGCGTCACTCCTTTGACTTTTGTTTTCTTAACCTGGCTGTCGTACTGAGTAAATGGATTAAAGGACTGGACTTTCTACCGTAAAGCTTACCTTGAGCAAGTGAAATTAAATATTCCTCTTTGTTGTTAAAATCGTTCATTTCAACATATGCATAGCCTATCTCTGAAGGACTATGGGCGTCCGTTCCTGCGCTAATTACTTTATGGTGCCTTAAAGCAAAGTCACGTGCTTTCGCTTCAATGCCAGGATACATGTTACGCGAGTTAAACACTTCAATTATATCAACCTGATCGGCGATGGATTCAAGCATTTTATAATCGCGGAATGCCGAGGGGCGCACTTTATCGTAAGGGTGCGGTATACAAATAAGGCCGCCCTGCGCTCTAATCTGCTTTATAGCTTCATCGACTGTAAGTTTATGTGGGATATCCTCCTTCAAAAAAAGCCCCATAATCTCACCATATGGCGTTAATATCTCTTCACAAACAATGATTTTTAACGGTGCGATTTTACTCAATTCCCTGGCGGCTTTGGTCGTCCCATGATCCGCAACAGCAATACAATTAATGCCTTTGTTCTGGCATGCCTTGATCAATTGTTCGAAAGACATATATGAATCAACCGAATACTTGGTGTGAACGTGCAAATCAGCCTTAAGCAAGGATCAACTTACCCTTTCCAGGTATTGACCTGTCCGTGTATCTACTTTAATTTTATCGCCTGTATTGATGAAGAAAGGCACCTGTATGGTAATACCGGTTTCCAATCTTGCAGGCTTGCCGCCGGCACTGGCTGTGTTCCCTTTGAATCCCGGCCCTGTTTCCGCAACTTGAAGCTCTACTGATACAGGCAGTTCTACCCCGATCGCTGTACCTTTGTGCGTCATCAATTCCAGGTTCATATTTTCCTTTAGATATTTAAGTGTATCTCCAAGTAATAATTTGTCTACCGCGAACTGTTCATAGTTCTCGGTATCCATAAAGTGATATAGGTTACCGTCATTATAGTGAAATTGAACTGGTCGCCTTTCTAAGAATGCTTTAGTAAATTTTTCACTTGCCTGAAACGATTTTTCTATTATATGACCGGCGCGCACATCCCGTAGCTTTATCCTTATTTGAGCAGAGCCCCGGCCCATTTTAATATGCTGGTAATCAAGTACCTGGTAAAGTTGCCCCTCCAGCATAATTGTTATGCCTTTTTTTAATTCTCCTCCATCGATCATAGAATTAAACCTCCCTATACTTGGGCTTTTTTACCTGCTTCGGTGAGCGATTTTAGTTTGCCGTTCTTGATGGTAACCGTATCCTCAATTCGAATGCCACCCCAGCCTGGCATATATACCCCAGGCTCCACGGTGAAAACCATGCCATCAAGTAACAAATCGACACTATTATTCCGAAGTCCAGGCAACTCATGCGTGTCGAGTCCTACACCATGACCTAGCCCGTGCCCAAACAGCTCTCTGTATCCGGCATTGCTTATAATATCTCTGACTATGCCGTCAATCTCTGCAGCGTTCATACCAGATTTAATAACCGACAAAGCCGTTAATTGGGCTCCCAGAACAATATTATAGATTTTATTAAAATCAGCATTATCTTTGCCAATAATGAAACTACGTGTCAGGTCACTGCAGTATCCGTTCACTCGTGCCCCAAGGTCGATTGTTACAGGTTCGCCCTCAGAAATTGCCCGATCAGTCGGCCTGGCATGCGGCAGCGCCGAATTAGTACCCGACGCAACAATTATTTCAAATGGTATAGAATCACTTCCCTGTTGTCTGATAAAGCATTCAAGTTCCCAGGCCAACTGTTTCTCTGTTATACCAGGGTTAAGCAAAGAATGCGCATAAATCATAGTTTTATCAGCAATCTGGCAAGCCTTTGCAATGAATGTCAGTTCCTCCATATCCTTGACGACTCTTAGCGATTCAACGATATTCTGGACAGGTATAATTTGTGCGGCTTTATTTATACCCTGAAAAGCCTTATTCAAACTTTGGTAATCCGATAATGAAAGATGGTCAGATTCAATACCCAGTCTTTTAATTCCCATTTCTACTGTAAGCGCAGGCAGCCAACTATTGACATCACCTTTTATATATAGAATCTCAGAACCATTTGCTTCATTTTTTGCTTGCTCGACATAGCGGGAATCCACAGCCAGGTATGACTTTTGCGCGGAAATAATCGACCAGCCCGCAGAGCCAGTGAAACCAGATAAATAACGCCGGTTTGACGCCGAACCAACGAGCATGCAATCAAGTTCATGCCTGGCTAAAATCTCGAGTAATCGTGTTAGTCTTTTCAAGTAAATGGTCCAACTTGAATGATATTTTATGTATATGTCTAGTAATTATTTTAAAAAGCAGCTATTAAGCTTTCCTCGGGCCTGTTGTCTTGCGAAATTTATACAACTTTTTCGTTGTTTTGCAAGTAGGATAATCAGAACATGCTAAAAATTTACCAAACCTACCCGATTTTATGACCATTGGTTTGCCGCATTCCGGGCAAGCCTCTTTTGTTGCCTGAGTCTCTGAAGGGTCCTCACCCGCCGCTTTTGTTCTACTTTCACTGGATTTCAAGGCTTTTCTACCCCGGCAGTTAGGATAGTTACTACACGCAAGGAATTTCCCAAACCTGCTTGATTTTACTACCATTGGCTTTCCGCACTCAGGGCAGGTCTCCTCACTCTTCACTAAATCGGCTTTCTTCCCCTTACAATTTGGATAATCCGAACAGGTCAGAAATTTGCCGTAACGGCCTATCTTGATTACCATGCTCTTTCCGCAAACTGGGCATGGTTCATAAGTTTTAGTAGATGCGGATTCAGATATAGCTCCCGCGTCTCTCCTAGTCCCGGCCTTTATATTCACGTTAATAGTTTTTTTGCCTTTACAGTTAGGATAGTCACTGCAAGCAAGAAATTTACCAAATCTACTTGATTTTAATACCATAGGCTTGCCGCATTCCGGGCATTTTTCATCGGAAGAAATAATGATCTTCTGAAGACTCTCTTGAGCTTTTAATAAATCATTGTTGAATGGGGAGAAGAAATCATCTATTACAGATATCCAGTTTCTCCTGCCTTTGGCAATATCGTCCAGTTCGTCCTCCATCTTTGCTGTGAAGTTGAAATCAACGATATTGGAAAAATTGGTTACCAGTAGATCATTTACGATAATGCCAATGTCTTCAGGCCTTAGTTTGCCGTTTTCTTTATATACATAACCTCGTTCCAGCACTGTAGAAATAATAGGCGCATACGTACTGGGCCTTCCAATGCCTTTCTGTTCCAGGGCTTTAATTAAAGTTGCCTCTGTATAACGCGGTGGAGGTTGGGTAAAGTTCTGTTCAGAAAATAGGTCGATCAAGTTTAATTTCTCTCCGACGGTAAGCCCGGGTAATTGGATCGATTTGTTATCATCATTACCGTTACCATCGTCATCCTTGCCTTCGATGTAGATGGTCATAAAGCCAGGAAAACGCAGGGCAGAAGCATTTGTCTGCAATAGATACTCTTTCACGGAAGTAACGCAATCAGCCTTTACATCCACAGTCACTGTATCATAAATAGCTGCCGACATCTGACTGGCCATTGCCCTCTTCCAGATCAGTTCATACAGTTTAAATTGCTCAAGATTTAAATGCTGTTTAAGAGCCTCCGGTTCCCGGAATACCGATGTGGGTCTTATTGCCTCATGGGCTTCCTGCGCCAACTTAACTTTTTTCCCGAATACTCTGGGCTTGGGCGGCATAAATTTCTCACCGTACTTTTTACTAATATAGTCCCTCGTTTCTTCGATTGCAGATGATGCAACATTGGTAGAATCAGTACGCATATAAGTAATTAGACCCGTATCGCCTTCCTCCCCAATTGGTAAACCTTCATAGAGTTGCTGAGCAACGAACATTGTTTTCTTCGGAATAAAACGAAGCTTACGCGATGCTTCCTGCTGGAGTGTGCTGGTAATAAAAGGCGGTGCCGGTTGGCGAGTTACCTCTTTTTTTTGTATGGCTTCAACTGAATACTTGGATTGCCTGAGGTCACTGAGTATTTGCTCACATTTTTCTTTTTTGGCTATCTCCAGCTTAGTACCATTTAGATACCCTATAAATGATGCCCGGAATTTATCTTCTTGCTTAGTACGCTTCATTAACTCCGCTTCAATGGTCCAGTATTCAACGGCAATGAAGCTCTCAATTTCCCTTTCACGATCAACTACTAGCCTTACTGCAGCTGATTGCACCCTCCCGGCAGATAATCCCTTCAAGACTTTTCTCCATAGCAACGGGCTCAATTTATAGCCGACAAGCCTATCCAATACCCGCCGTGCCTGCTGCGCATCGACCAAATTCATATCTATGGAACGAGGGCTTTCGAAAGCGTGTTCGACCGCCTCTTTAGTTATTTCGTGGAAGGTAACGCGTCTTATTGGGATTTTATCTTTCTCAAGGTTGGCAGCCTTGATGAGGTGCCAGGCTATCGCTTCACCTTCCCTATCAGGATCAGTTGCCAAATAGACTGCGGAAGCACTATTAGCAAGCTCCTTGATCTCCTTAACTACAGAACGCCTCTGGGGGATAACCCTGTAAACTGGTTGAAAATCCTCATCTATTAAAATGCCCAGCTTGTCATCCGGTAGATCACGGACATGCCCCATTGATGCCTTAATAACATAGTTTTTACCAAGGATCCTGCCTATCGTTTTTGCTTTAGCCGGTGATTCAACAATAACAAGTTTAACCACGATAACATCCTATATATAAATCAATCATCTTAAATTTATTCCGAGCACATAATTTAACCCGCCTACATGCCGAACCAATCCCTTTAATTCTAATATGGCTACATTGGAGATCACTATAGAGGTATTTAGTCCCGTCTTTCTACAGATCTCATCTATATGGACCGGCTCTTCACCAATGAATTTTATTATAAGCGATTCTGTTTCATCAGAGACAATCACCTCTTTCATTTCCAACTGCTGCGCGACTACGGATAGATTTAATTCTTCGATAATATCCATGTAGTTTCTAACCAGCTTTGCACCCTCTTGTATCAGTTTGTTGGGGCCCTTGCTCATGGGAGATAAAATACTACCAGGAACTGCAAAAACCTCTCTGTTTTGTTCCAGCGCAAAATTAGCTGTGATTAACGCGCCACCAGTTTCACCGGATTCTACAACCAAGACCCCCCGACAGATACCACTCAATATTCGGTTTCTGCGCGGGAAATTATCGGCTTTTGGTTTAGTCCCCAGGGGATATTCGCTGATTAATGCGCCATTTTCCATTATTTCACGGGCGAGTTTTACATTCTCAGGAGGGTAGACAATATCAAGACCACTGGCAAATACCGCAATGGTCCTTCCAGTTACGTCAATTGCAGCCCTGTGCGCTACAGCATCAATACCTTTAGCAAGTCCACTTACAATGGTGATTCCGTTACGGGCAAGGTCACCGACCAATTCTTCAGTCACCTGTCTGCCATATGCTGAAGCTCGACGTGTACCGACAACTGCCAAACTAGACTCGTCCTGTTCTTTTAGTTCTCCGCGAATATAAATAATCGCAGGGTGATCATACGCTTCTTTCAATAATCTCGGGTATTCGGGAGATTCCAAGGTTATCACTTTTATGTGATATTTATCGATGAGATCTAACTCGGCATCCAGAGATATCTTGTTTCTGTATTTGACAATATTATCTACACTCCTCGAATCGAGGCCAGCATGTATAAGTTCTCCTCTTGTTGCGTTCCAGGCATTTTCAAGGCAACCAAAATACTCCTTCAATGAAGTGAATCTTGCCTTACCGATTCCTGGAACTTTGGAGAAGCCAATCCAGTATTTCAGTTCAATTTTATTGTCCATATGGATCGCGTTATTTTAACATAGCTTTTAAAAAGCAAGAAATAAAAAGTGATGTTTGGACACCTGAGAAGAAAGGGATTTCACTTTTGGAAATGAATATGGGGGTTTAGTATCCGCTTAATAATTGCCAAGCAGATTTTCTATTTCAGGTATGACGGCCGCCGCTGCTTTGTAACCTGCCTCAATGGCCTCTGTACCACGGTAAAATTCGTAAGCTTCGATGTTGCTTACATCTGGCTCGATGATGATATCCGCCTTCAATATGCTGGTGCGGGTGATTCCATATTCCATGATATATATGGATTGTATGAGCGTATTAAACATACTAGGCGGCTTACTTGATTTCTTATCCCCCGTTAGTCCAAGGTGTTTACGTTTTTTCGGATCGTTCAGTACATTGACGGCAATAACAAATGTTGCGCCCATAAACCGCGCTACATCCGCCGGCACAGGATTCGTAGTACCACCATCGACAAGATACCTCCCGTCATAATTTACAGGCACAAAAACACCCGGTATTGATATGCTCGCTCTCACCGCTTTTATCAGTGAACCCCGGTTGATTATTACATCATTGCCTGTTTTTATATCGGTAGCCACAGCCGAAAAAGGAATCGCCATGTCTTTAAAATCTATATCACCGATGATTGATTTCAGAAAATTCTCCACACGGCCGCCGTGTAGGATACCGCTGCGTATAAAAGCGAATTTTGGATCCAGGAGACCTGTGAGTTTGCGAAGGTTGGAAGTGACTGCAATCTCTTCCAGCACTGATATTTGAGCGTCTGCAGCATAGCAGGCGCCGACAATTGAACCTATACTTGTGCCTGCTACCATATCAATGGGTATATCAGCTTCGCGGAGGGCTTTAATCACCCCGATGTGGGCAATCCCTCGTGCCGCACCGCTGCCAAGTGCCAGACCAACCTTGGTTTGTATACCAATAACGTCAGTCATCTTTATTATTCAATTTACTCCACAAAATGGCGGAGAGGGTGGGATTCGAACCCACGGTAGCAAAAAGCTACACGCGCTTTCCAGGCGCGCCTGTTAGACCACTCCAGCACCTCTCCATGATAAAAACAAACGGAGAGGGTGGGATTCGAACCCACGAGGCTCTCGCCCACCGCTTTTCGAGAGCGGCACCATCAACCACTCGGTCACCTCTCCAAGTACCTTTATTGTAGCTAAATTGGCTGATTTATAAATTCTCAATGCTTGACATAAACAAGTTTTGCTAATAAATTGCTAATAATTATTTTTAATAGCCTCATTATCATTAACCGTGTAATTATAACTATGGGATATTAACTTTTCAAACCGATTAGCAGCGTCCGCTTGCATTCCCGGAGCCACATGGCTATATGTATCAAGGGTTATCTGAATACTGGCATGCCCAAGCCTTTCCTGGACAATCTTAGGATGTACGCCTTGCTTAAGTAATAATGAAGCGTGGGTATGTCTGGCATCGTGAAGTCGGATAACCTTAACACCAGCACGGGTGGCCATCATAGCCCAGGCACGTGTTATTGTATTAGGACGCAGCGGCTGACCTTCGTTATTAGTGAATATCAGGTCACCGTCTTTTAATGATCTACCCAGTTCATCACGTAATGCTGCCCGATTTTCCTTATACTTTTTTAACATAAGAATACTGGGGGGTGATAATGCTATGGTGCGCCGGCTTCTCTCAGTCTTTGGCTGAGTAAATACATAACTGCCGTCTCCATATTTGCCGCCTTGCAGACGATGTAAGGTTCTATTAACCGATATCTGAGCAAAAAGGAAATCAATATCCTGCCAGCGCAAAGCCAATAATTCACCCCTTCGCATACCAGTAAATAACGCTAAATAAAACAGTTCATAATAGGGGCTTCTCTTAGCTGTCTCAAGGAAACGATCCACATCGTATTCGTCCCAGGTTTGCATATCATTACACTGGGCACGAGGCACGTCCACTCCGTCAGCGATATTGCGACCAATAAGCCCACGTTTGATCGCCGTTTGTAATGCCTTATGTAGCACAGTATGGAGATATCGGACGGTTAAAGCGCTAAGTCCGCTCTTGAGTTTATCAGTGTAATGCGATTGAAGGTGATCCGGCCTTAATTGCGTTAAGGTTATACTTCCGAGGCCGGGTATCAGGTGAACACGAATTATACTTTCATAACGCTCATAGCCACGCGGCGAGAGATTAACTTTAGCATAGTCTAATAGCCACTTATTCAGGTATTCAGCCAGGGTAGTCTTGCTGGGCCTCATAAATGTGCCGTTATCCAGCTGGTGCAATAGCTCTGAAAGGCGCTTTTCAGCATCTTTTTTGGTGCCTTTGATGCTGACCCACTGCGTCTTATACTTCTCGGTAGTGGGATCCTTTCCTATGTTGATAACGATAGTATAGCTATTCTTGCCCCTTTTGATTATGTGCCCTCTCATCGTCTGCCTCCTCTGTTTTAAATATTACTTTTTACTGTTCTGCCGCTCTTGCTCCAGCCCCTGCATGATCTTTGCTCGTGCTCTGCTTGGCAGCTCCATTCCATCAGTTCCAAATACCGGCTCCTCCGGAGTCTTGTCCGTTAGGGCCGTATATAATCGACTATCCAGTATAGATCCAAACTCGCCCACTATGCCCGTAAGTTCGCGCACCTTCTCTTCCTGCGCATAGTCCAGGATAAAATCATATAGTTTGCGTAAATTCTCCAGTGATCTTAACCTGGCCGCCCATTTTGCCTCGCGAATAGTCATCCGCCGCCCCTCATGTTGCTGGAAGTGCACGGCCATCTTCAGAATGGTAGGTAGGTAGGAGAACGGTAACTCATAGTTCGCTAATGTAACTACATTCCATGGTTCATCAAGTCCTTTGGATTCGGGCGGCCTTTCATTATCCTTTTGACGCATACGGGTCAGTTCCTTTTGAACAGCGCTCAATCCCGGCCAGCCAAGCCTGAGTTGCGTGCCTTCTTTACGCAACCTCCTGTGTACTTCATTCATAATTGCCTGTGCAGTCCACTCATGGTGCCCATCATATACTTCACCAATTAAGTGTATGACGTTATCTGGTATGGTAGGCCCCCTTCCTTTATATGTACGTTTATCCACTTTTTGTATACCTCCACATACATAAAATAAATTATTGACAGACATTTAATAAGTGTTAGACTTATAAAAGACAGCTATACAGTAGCATAAAGTATATTAGCTGTCAAGAGGTGACAACATGACTGAAGAGCTAATCACGGTGGAAGAGGCGGTCTTGATTCTCAAGGTCCGGCGGGAGACCATCAGGCGTTATATCAAGAATGGTCATTTGCCAGCGGTTACACTTCCCGGTGGGGATTACCGTCTCCGTATAAGCGACATACAAAAACTTATAAACGGATCTCATCAGAATGGAGGTAAATAATGGATACACTAACAATGACAATACCGGAAGTAGCCAGGGCGCTGGGTATTAGCAAGAATCTTGCCTATGAGCTGGCCAAACAGAATAAATTACCGGTGAAGGTGTTGAGGATTGGCGATAAGCGGATGGTTGTCTCCAGGCATGCTATGACGGTTTTGCTCTCGGGTAATCATGACGAGAAAGGATGTTAAATGGGCGCAGTACCTCGTAATGCAAAGGATGTCCTCTGCCGGCTCGCTGGCAGCACCGCAAGGCCACGATCAATCCTGACTCGGGGGCGGTGCTATGAATAGGCCACAAAACTTTGAAGAGATCCTCGCCAGGTTGCCCGGCGCTAAGCAAAGTGGCGACCACTGGGAAGCGCCATGCCCATTACCAGGGCATAAAACACCGGAGGGACACGTTATCTTAAAGGATGCCGGAGATAAAGCTCTCATCACTTGCCACGGCGGAAAGCATACTTACCATGACTTTTGCAACGCATGGGGTTATGACAGCCTGGCTTATTCTGGTAATGGATCAGGGCACACCGCCTACGGCCACAAACCGGAGCCTGGCCGGAAGGAAATCGAGATAGTTTATCCTTATGTTGACGCTAACGGTAAGTCCTTTGAGGTAGTACGCTTCAAAAATCCAAAAGACTTCCTGCAGCGCAGATCCGACGGCAATGGCGGCTATATCTGGGATTTAAAGGGCATCGTGCCGACGCTTTACCATCAAGATGAGCTAATCATGGC
>CAYLRS010000005.1:0-16315 GCA_964385895.1 uncultured Dehalococcoidales bacterium | reverse complement strand
TCAAGATCAATTTCTGGTAAGGGCTATTGATGCTAAGCGTTTCATAGCTGTTATCGTCCGGCACAGAGACAAGTCCGGCGCTGGAGATATCCATGCCGAAATAGTTGATCGAATTCATCGCCGTACCGCCCTTATATTCCGCCTGCCTGCCGGCCATGTTATAACCGGCTATCCTGCCGCCGATGTATGCATTGGGCCAGATGGGCGTGAGGCGATCAGACCCGTTGATAAAATCCCAGCCCTCGGAGGCATCGCCGCAGGCATATACATCCGGACAGCTGGTGGCCATGCGCCGGTCTATGCTGATGCCCCGGTTGAACTTAATGGCTGTACCTTTGACCAGGTCGAGGCGTGGCAGCACACCGATGGCGATGATTACCATTTCGCATTTGATTTTCTGGCCGTCGGCAAGTACTACACCTTCAACACTGTCCTGTCCCGCGACCTCGGCTACGGTATTAGCGGTAATTACCCTGATGCCGGCTTCAGCCAGGATTCGGCCGGCTATGGCAGAGGCTGCCTCATCCAGTATCGTATTCAGCACCCTATCCTTCATCTCGACTACGGTGGCTATGATGCCGCGCTTGGACAGCGCTTCGGTTACGCTGATACCGATGAGGCCACCGCCGATGACGACCGCACTGTTAACCTTTATCAGGTATGCGTCAATTTTCTTAGCATCATCCAGGCAGGTAAAGCTAAATACGCCTTCTTTTTCCATTCCCTTAATGTTGGGGACGATCGGCAGGCCGCCGGTAGCGAGAAGAAGTTTCTGCCAGGAGATAACGCTGCCGTTTTCAAGAAAAGCTGTTTTATTTGCGGGGTCGATTTTTTTTACTTTCTCGCCGGACAGGAGTTCGATCCTGTTTTGGGCATAAAAATCGGGTGAGCGGAACAGCATTGTTTCCAGGGTACGCTGGCGGGAAAGGTATTCGGAGATAAGCGGGCGTGAGTAAGCCGGGTACGGTTCGTCAGACACAATCAATAGTCTGCCCGCGTGGTCACATTCCCTGATAGCTTCAGTCGCGCCTGTGCCGCCGGCGGAGTTGCCGACAACCAGGTATTTAGTCTTGACCGTATTTTCGTTTTCCATGTGTCATTCCTCATGAGCAGGCTATTTTCAGAAAGTTGGAGTACATCTTCAGCCCGGGTTCGCCGCTTTTTTCCGGGTGGAACTGGGTAGCGAAAAGGTTGTCCTTGATTATCATGGAACAAAACTCGATGCCGTATTCCGTTACCCCGGCTACAACTGAGCGTTCAAGTGGATGAGCATAATAGCTGTGCACAAAATAAAAATTAGTATTATCGGGTATATCGGTAAAGATGGGGTGCGCATTGACCTGTTTCACCTGGTTCCAGCCCATATGTGGGATCTTTAACCCGGCGGGCAGCTTCCTGACTTTGCCGGGGATAATGCCCAGGCATTTATGGTCGCCGCCTTCCTCTGTGCTGGTGAGGAGCACCTGCAGGCCGACGCAGATGGCAAAGAGCGGCCTTCTCAGTTCAACCAGCTTTCTGACTGCATCATCCATTCCAGTGGCCGCCAGGCTTTTCATAGTGTCAGCGGCCGCGCCGACGCCGGGCAGGAAGACAGCGTCCGCTTTGAGAATGTCAGATACGGCATAGGTTACCGTGGGCCGATAGCCCAGCTTTACTAAGGCGTTAACCACACTGCCGAGGTTGCCGGCGCCGTAATTAATAACGGCAATCATATTTGTATCCTTATTCATAGTTTTTCCGGAAAAGGCCTAGCTCCTGGCCTTTTCAAGATCATTTTCTTCGACCACCATCAATGCTTCGTTGGGGCAATTGGCAACGCAGGCCGGCACGTCACGGCCTGGACAGAAATCGCATTTGGCCACGATCTTTCTCCCCTGGTCCCTGGCGATTGCGCCGTGCGGACAGGCCAGTATGCAGGTCCAGCATCCCATGCATTTATCCTGGTCGACTTTTACCAGGCCTGTGACAGAGTCCTTCTGCATGGCGCCGGTAAGGCAGGAATAGACGCACCACGGCTCAGCGCAATGCCTGCACTGGAAAGAAAATGCCACGTCTGCCTTCCTCTCAATGCGAACGCGCGGCACCGGTTTCGGCATCTCGCGCTTGTGCGCTTTGATGATGTCTTTAGACCTGGAATGCTCGGTGGTACAATATACCTTACAAAGCCCACAACCTATACAGGTATCTTCATTTATATAGATCCTTTTCATCACATTTCCTATCTTAGTTAATAAACGGAATACGGCCACCTATTGCCGTAATTATGACATGTTGAAGTTACTTTGTCAATATCGCTTTGTTTACAGATTTCAGTACTTATATACTGGAGTGAGAGGCCCAATGACAATGTGATCTGAATAGTTTTGTAGTTTTCAGGGTTGTTTTGCTGTTTATACCGATCGTAATGAGAAATTGAATTTAAATATTTGCCATATTATTAATGCTATTAGTAAAGCGTACGGGTTATTATTTCAAAAAGCAGATTGCCTTCTGACTTTTAGGATCGGCCACTATTTGTGCATACTGCCCTTTCGATACAGCTGGAACGTCTATTAAGCTTATTACTTCCGCGAATTCGGCCAGTTCCGGTAAAAGATTTATTAATACATTTGTGGATTTTTCAAAAAACTCATTATTGAGGGAAGTTTCACTATCACCTGGATATACAGGCAGATAAATAATTTGGGATTCAACTAAGTCCTGAAAGAAATGAGTGCCGTATGATACTTCAGGCACGTGCCCCATTTCCTCCCGGGCAATTTCAACGAGCACTGATGTGTTACTGATGTCCGAATAGCCAACATTAACGCCCAGGTCTATGTTACTGCTGCCCCATCGTCCTGGCCCCATCATCAGTATTTTACCTTCCTTCACTAAGGGGTGCTTATTGATATGGCCAACGATTCGACCCACAGATTTCTTTATTTCCAGAGATTCGATGTGACTGTATTTTAAAGGATCTATGTACAAAATATACCTCAAATTCGAGGCCAAGCCGCCGCTGATAAACTTCTTTGCTTTAAACAAAATACGTTTATGCGGTATATTATCCGGGATTGTGATTGAACCTGACGTTCCTGGAACCTGCAAAGACCTGCACTGTAGCAAATTCATTTTGACTTCACCTTCTGCCGTAATATGTGCAGTAAACTCAATATCTACGGGATGCCCCTGAACGCGCTCCAGCCTCATCAGCATATCGCCCATAATCTTGATGAAAGGAGTTTTTCTTACTAAAGAATCAAAGGTTAAAACTAAGTTATCAGCCGATCCGTGGGGGCAAGTACCTATAATGACACGGGGAAAGCCGTCTTGCATTATTGAAGCTATTAAATTTAGGTTCGGATAATCACAATCATCGAGGATTTCCACTATCGGCAGAGTGGCTAACTCGTTGATTTTGATGTCGAGTAAGTCAATGTTGTGCTGAGAGTACTTGGCAATTTTAGTGCCAATCTCGGGCCTCAAATTGGGGTGGCTTATGGCGATCATCCTCGTATAATCACCACTGACACGATTAACCGCGCGGGTGCCGAGGCCAAATACCAGACGTATCATCCCTTTCTGCGGGTCTATACGATCTGTCCACGCATAGAGATTTTTTGAGAAGGCGACGCCGGCCAGAATTGGGAAAAAGAAGTTCTTATAAGGCATACCTGATACCCGTTGTACCAGTATTGCCATTTGTTCATCGTTCTCCCCAAGGCCCTGGTTGTGTCGATATGCAAGGGCATCGGGATTTAGAGCGCTGGCGTACACAAGTTTAACTGCATGTAAAAATGCTTCCATTCTCTCGTCAGGAGTTCCCTGGTTGGCGCAGAATTCACTGCGGTATTTGCCTGCGAAAGCATTCCCAAAGCTATCTTCAAGGAGGCTGCTGGACCTGACTATAATTGGGGCCTGGCCAAAATAATCCAGCATATCGCGGAATTGTTCTATTATTTCGGACGGGAATTTGCCTTGGACAAATCGTCTTTCTATTTCCTCAAATTCCTCGTGGGATATTTGCCAATCTCTGGTGAGCTGTAGCCTCAGTTGGAAAAGGTCATTGTTTACCAAGAATGTAAAAAAGACGTCAGAACCTATATAGAATGAATCATGTGCCTCGAGAGCTTGAGAAAAATCGATCTCGCCCCTTTCGGCTATTAAAATACGTCGGGCCAATAACATACCGGCAGCCTTACCACCGATGCGGCCTGAACCAATAAGCCTGTTCCTTATATTTATGAGGTCATCAGTTGTAAGGTATTTGTCAGCAAGCTTAATAAAAGCCGGCTGATCGCCAATCATCATACGGGAGAGCTCATGTTTAAGGGATATGATTTCCTCCATTTGTTTGGGAGAATCAAGGCCTGCCAGCTGATACTGTAAAAGTTTTGTATAAACGCTTTCCCATGGCGCAATGGAAGTGAAGGCTATGCTAAGAGGTTGTCTGTGGGCAGTCGACGCGACTGCAGCTGCCTCACCGCTCTGAAATACGGGGGCCCATCCGTCTTGCGTGATCAGGTGGGGTAAAAACATCTGCGCAGAGTAGCGTTCCCATACTTTAAGTGGGTGTATATACATTGCATCGTTAACATGGTATACATCGATCAGTATTTGTGTCGTTTCCCGAATCCTGGCAATCACAGAGTGGGTATGCTTCCCTCTGGTTAAGGCGAAATATGCTACCGGCCCAAGTTCAAAAATATATGGACAGGTTACCTGGAAGAAATTCGCCAGCAGCTCATCGGTGGCCCACTGGGCAACCAGTGAAGACAGGTTATCAAATATATAGCATGCCTCGCGGCTATGTTCCTCTATTATGTTATGCACTTGTCCGCTGAAAGCGTCAAACCCGGGTTTGGGGTCGATTTCTATAATCGTAAGGTTTTGTCTGGGTTTCAGGATAGGTGGATGGGAGGCAAAACGCAGGTAGATGCAATTATGGCCATCCGCTATTGCCTGGTTGGCGAACGATTGTGCAAAATATGTGTAATCTTCCAGATTATCGATTTGCCAGACGAGGTTATCGCCGGCACGGACTTCCTGGATCAGCTCATCTAATGCGCCGAGCCCGCTGCGGAATTTAGTAGATTGTGATTTTTTATTCATTAGTTTTATTCAGCACAAAAGTGATCTCTGTAACCATCTCACGCAGTTTCAGTTTTACAACCATCCTTAAAAAGAATATACTAATAACAGCCTTTAAGCCAGTCCAGTGAGGCTGGTAAGGAGAATGCAATAGTCTATTGTCATGCCTTGGGATTCCAACCTTGGGCTGATTTTTTAAACCTCCTGCCGATTTGGCGCAGGAGGTTTTTTTATTTGAAAGAACGCTATGAGTAGTAAAGCTATACTTGTTCTGGAAGACGGTACTGTTTACCGGGGCGATGCTTTCGGCGCCGAAGCAACTGCCTTCGGCGAAATTATCTTTATCACAAGCATGACCGGTTACCAGGAAATGCTCACCGATCCATCTTTTGCCGGTCAAATCGTGGTGCCGACTTATCCACTGATAGGGAATTACGGAATCAACCGTGATGATGTTGAATCCTCAAAAATACAGGTCCGGGGTTTTGTTGTCAGGGACTATTGTCTTGCTCCCAGTAACTGGCGGAGCATAGGAACCGTGGAGGAATACCTGAAAGCGAGCAATGTTCCCGGTCTCAGTGGTATCGACACACGCAGCTTAACAAGGCACATACGTTCAACAGGTGTCATGATGGGCATATTAACATCAGAGTTGACCACGAAAGAAGCTCTGGCAGAGTTGAAGCATATGCCTTCCTATGGAAATACCGATTTCGTCAAAGAAGTGGCTATAAAAGAGCCATTTAAATGGACCTTTAAACACGAGCAACAGCAGCAAACGTATAACATAGTAATCGTTGATACGGGCTTGAGGTTTAATATCGCTCGCATACTCAGTCGGCTGGGCTGCCAGGTGACTATCGTCCCCTGCACCTTTTCCTCCCAGGACATACTCGCCCTTAAGCCAGATGGCATAGTTCTTTCGCCAGGTCCCGGCAATCCTGCTCTACTGAACTACATCATTGAAAACGTCAAAGATTTGCTGGGTAAAAAACCAATATTGGGAATATGCCTTGGTCACCAGCTTATAGGCCGGGCTTTTGGCGCTGATACCTTCAAACTCAAATTCGGCCATAGAGGGGCCAACCATCCTGTCCGCGATGTAGCAACGGATAAGGTCAACATCACCACACAGAATCATGGCTACGCTATAGATGAGGATACCTTGAAGGGAGGGCTGGAAGTAAGCCATATAAACTTGAATGATGGCACTATCGAAGGTCTCAAACACAGATGTATGCCGATTATTTCAATACAGTACCATGCAGAAGGCTCGCCAGGTCCCCAGGATAACACATACATATTTGACAGATTCTTACAGATGGTTAGAGAGGAAACGAAAGCATAAATGTTAAAAATCTCCAAAGTCCTGGTCATAGGATCAGGTCCCATAATAATAGGTCAAGCGGCTGAATTTGATTATGCGGGCACCCAGGCATGCAAATCACTCCGGGAAGAGGGCATAACTACCGTGCTGGTTAACTCGAACCCCGCAACCATAATGACCGATGAAGGGATAGCTGATACTGTGTACATTGAACCCCTGACCGTGGACGTCGTAGCTCGGATAATTGAACAGGAACGTCCCGATGGACTGTTGCCAACACTTGGCGGTCAAACCGGTCTTAACCTGGCCGTGGAACTTGCCGGTGCGGGAATACTAAATAAATATAATGTTCGCATGTTAGGCACACCATTAGAAACGATTAAAAAAGCCGAGGAAAGGTCTTTATTCAAGCAACTAATCCAGGAAATCAGCGAACCGATTCCAGAAAGCGTGACAGTACATTCTATTACCGAAGCTAAAAATTTTGCCGAGTCCATCGGTTTACCTCTGATAATCCGGCCTTCTTACACGCTTGGCGGAACTGGTGGAGGTATCGTCTACACCATGGACGAACTGGAGGCCACTGTGGCAAACGGGCTGGCATCCAGTATGAGTCATCAGGTTTTAGTCGAGAAATGTCTCCTGGGCTGGAAAGAAATCGAATATGAAGTTATGCGCGATGCCGCCGATAACTGCATTACTGTATGTAACATGGAAAACATGGACCCGATGGGCATTCACACAGGTGACAGCATTGTTGTCGCCCCCAGTCAGACGTTAACCGACAAAGAATACCAGATGCTTAGATCGGCCAGCCTCAAAATAATACGGGCACTCCGAATTGAAGGTGGCTGTAATATACAATTTGCTTTGACCCCGAGCCCAATAGTTGCCAGGAAGTGGGCGCCGGATCAACTGAACATTTCGAACAGCCAGTACTATATAATCGAAGTAAATCCTCGAGTCAGTCGCAGTTCAGCGTTAGCCAGCAAGGCTACAGGCTATCCTATAGCCAGAGTTGCTGCCAAGATAGCCATAGGCAAACGGCTTGACGAAATCCCCAACCGTGTAACCGGCAAAACAATGGCGGCCTTCGAGCCTGCAATGGACTACTGCGTAATCAAGATACCGCGCTGGCCGTTTGATAAATTCGCATCTGGTGATAAAACCCTAGGTAGTCAGATGAAGGCCACCGGTGAGGTTATGGCTATCGAGCGTTGTTTTGAAGCCGGATTGCAAAAGGCAGTACGCTCCTTAGAGATTGGTAAGAGATCCCTCCTATGGGAAGACAAGAACTGGGGCAGTCCTGATACACATGACTCATATCCGCTTCATCCTAACGACCTGAGATTATGGGCATTAATGGCAGCACTTAGAAGAAAACTGGACGTGGGCCAGCTTGCAGAACAAACGGGAATAGACCCATGGTTCATACATAAACTGGCTAACATAGTCCAGATGGAGCAGCAGCTTCTATCAGAAAATTTGACTCCGGGATTACTAAGGCGGGCAAAGCGGCTTGGTTTCTCTGATGAACAAATTTCAACCTTGGGAGACATGTTGCCAGATCAGGTGCGACAATTACGATACGAATGGAAAATAAAGCCGGTATATAAAATGGTGGATACATGCGCAGCCGAGTTTGATGCTGAAACCTCCTATTTTTACAGCACTTATGAGATTGAAAACGAGGCTGAACCCTTAAAAAATGAGAAAGCAGTCGTGATCGGCAGCGGACCTATACGCATCGGTCAGGGAATAGAGTTCGACTATTGCAGCGTCCATTCCGCCTGGGCGCTTAAGGAAGCCGGTTATAAGAGCATCATGGTCAACTCAAACCCGGAGACCGTTTCAACCGATTTTGACACCAGTGATCGGCTTTATTTTGAACCTCTCGACGAGGAAAGCATCCTCGACATTCTCGAAAATGAAAATTCACGATTAAATATTAACGAAAGTACTCCTTCGATACTTCAGTTTGGAGGGCAGACTGCAATCAACCTTGCCGAGCCATTATCCAGAAGCAATTTGCCTATACTGGGTTCTAATGCAGAAATTATTGATATGGCAGAAGACAGGCGTAGATTTGAAGATTTTCTCAATCACCTTGGAATTCCGCAGCCGCCCGGCGCTGGTGTTACTACAATACGCCAGGGACAAGAGGCTGCTAAATTGCTGGGTTTTCCAGTACTGGTCAGGCCAAGTTATGTGCTTGGCGGCAGGGGGATGGAGATAGCACAGAATCAGGAAGAATTAATCAGGTATATGGCACAGGCACTCGATCTGGATGATCGCCATCCCATCCTGATAGATAAATATTTCGAAGGCAAGGAAGTGGAAGTTGATGCAGTAAGCGATGGAACTGATATCCTGATTCCAGGAATTATGGAGCACATTGAACGAGCTGGCGTACATAGCGGAGATTCCATAGCCGTATATCCAGGATTAGGGCTGTTTGAAGATGAAGTAAGTACTTTAGTGGATTACACCATAAGGATTGGACACGCACTTGGAGTTAAAGGCCTGATGAACCTGCAGTTCGTAATTATGCGGGGTGGAGAAAAACCATCATCTGTATATGTTCTGGAGGTTAATCCACGTGCCAGCCGGACGATCCCTTTTATTTCCAAAGTAACCGGGGTACCCATGGTACGCGTTGCCACAAAAGTAATGCTTGGAATCGGCCTGAAGGAACAGGGGTACACGACAGGCTTATATAAGAAAAAAGCTCTGGTTGGTGTAAAGGCTCCTGTTTTTTCTATGTCAAAATTAATAGGTGTAGATACGTATCTTAGCCCTGAGATGAAATCAACCGGTGAAGTTATGGGAATTGATTTTACTTATGAAGCTGCCTTAGCGAAGGCATTGATTGCCGCGGGTCTGATGCTGCCTCCAAAAGGAAATCTTCTATTCAGCATTGCCGACAAGAACAAAGCTGAAGCGCTGCCAATTATAAGGGGCTTCTACTCACTGGGATACCGGATCTTCGCAACTCAGGGCACCGCAGCTATGATCCAGGAACACAGCATGAATGTTAATGTGACCAGTAAAAGGCTGGGCGAAGGACACCCGAACATAATTGAGATAATAAATGATGGCTCTGTGGTAGGCGTAGTCAATACTATTACGGGCGGACGTATTCCGCTGCAAGATGGATTCTATATTCGCCGTGCTGCAGCCGAGAGGCGCATCCCCTGTTTTACATCGCTAGATACAGCCAGCGTAGTTTTAAAAGTCCTATCTCAAGGCACGCAAAGCTTTAATATTAAACCACTCCACGAGTATGTAAGGCCTTGAGACATTATATTTTAACTTCATTGATATGTAGTGAAACAAATCAATTTTGCTCTGAAAATACCATAAATCAACATTCTAATTGTTTTCCACCCTGCTTTGCCAGACTCTATTCAATTCCCTGGCAATAGCTTGATGCTCGGCGCTTTTCAGCCCGGGATCCTCTTCGAACAAAATTTTAGCTTCCCGCCGCGCTATCTCCAGCAATTGTGTATCCGACAGCTTTGCCATCTTCAAATCCGGCAGCCCGCTCTGCCTGGTGCCAAAGAATTCTCCCGGCCCGCGTAACTCGAGATCCTTCTCCGCCAGCAGAAATCCGTCGCTTATCTCTTCTATGGCCTTAAGCCGTTCCTGCCCGTATTCGGACGGATTCTCCGAGAGCAGCATACAATAGCTCTGCTTCTCGCCCCGGCCGACCCTGCCCCTGAACTGGTGCAGTTGGGCAAGGCCGAACCTGTCGGCCGCCTCCACCAGCATCACAGTAGCATTGGGCACGTCTATACCCACCTCAACCACTGAAGTGGAAACCAGTATGTCGAGCTTGCCGTCCTTGAAGTCGTGCATCACCCCTTCTTTTTCTGCCCCCTTCATCCTTCCGTGCAGCAGTCCCAGCTTCAGGTCGGGGAAAACCGTGCCGGACAGGTTCTCATATTCGGCGACCGCCGCTTTGACATCCAGGTTTTCCGACTCCTCGATCAGCGGGCAGATAATAAAAGTCTGCCTCCCTTCCACCACCTGCTTGCGTATAAATCGATAAGCGCGTTCCCTGTCCACCTGCTTTAACCACCTTGTTTTTGTGGTCTGCCTGCCCGGGGGCATCTCGTTGATCGTCGAGATGTCCAGGTCGCCGTACAGGGTGAGCGCCAGCGTCCGCGGTATGGGCGTGGCCGTCATCACCAGCAGGTGCGGGTTGAAGCCCTTCTGCCTCAGTGCGGAACGCTGCAGCACGCCGAAGCGGTGCTGCTCGTCTATGACGACCAGGCCGAGCTTCTCGAAATTGACTCCCTTCTGTATCAGCGCGTGGGTGCCGATCAATATGTTTATCCGCCCTTCCCCTGTCCGCTGATGTATTTTAGCCTTGTCCCTGGCGCTCAGGCTTCCCGTGAGCAGGGCTATGGTCAGATCCGCCTGCGGAAAGCCGCGGAAAGTATAGATGCTGGATTCCCTTTCAACGTCGCTGCTGACGGCCGACATGAGCTTATACAGGGTCGAGAAATGCTGCTCGGCCAGTATCTCGGTCGGCGCCATAAATGCCCCCTGGTAGCCGTTGGCTACCGCGGCCAGCAGGGCAACCGTTGCTACGACCGTTTTGCCGCTGCCGACGTCGCCCTGCAGCAGGCGTGACATGGGCACCTCCCGGCCCAGGTCGCCCAGTATCTCCTTGATCGTCCTTTTCTGCGCCCCGGTCAGCGCAAAGGGCAGCCTCTTTACAAAATCGGCTATATATTTATTATCTATATTAAATTTATGTCCGGGCTGGTCCTCCTGCCACTCGCGTTTCCGGGCAAGAACGCCCAGCTGTAAAAGAAATAGCTCATCGAAGGCGAGGCGCTGTCTTGATCGATTTTGAGAGAGATAATCATCAGGGTAATGCGCCTGTGCTATGGCTGACGGCAATTCCATAAGCCCGCACCTGTCACGTATTGGTCGGGGTACGAATTCCTCCAGGGAGCCGGCATAACCGTCCACCGCACGCTTGACGATGGTTCTTACACCCCGTGGAAACAGGCCCTGCGTGAGCGGGTATACAGGTATAAGCCGCCCGGTGTGGACCAGGTCTTTATCTTCAAACAACTCCCACTCGGGGTTCTCGAAAACCTTGGTGTAATTAAACTCGTTTACCCTTCCGCTGAGTGCGATATGAGAATTTGTTTTAAGCTGTCTGGCAACATACGGCTGGTTAAACCAGACAGCCCGGATATTTCCCGTCTCGTCGCCTAAAACAGCCTCGGTGCTTTTCATACGGCCCAGCCTGGTAACATGCGCTTCCCAGACAATGGCAAAAATTGTCTGGTCTTTACCTGTCTCAAGCTCGGATATGGCTCTGCGCTGGCTAAAATCCAGGAAACGGCGCGGGAAAAAATAAAGCAGGTCGCGTATTGTGCGCAGGCCCAGTCTGGCAAACTTTTTGGCTGTGTCGTCACCGACGCCTTTAATGACCGTTGCCGGTAAGTCCAGATCAGCGTGTTTGCCGGCAACAGGTGAAATATTTTTCACAGGCCGCGGTTTTTCGAGCTTCGGTTCGTCCCTGGTCTGGACTTCAGTCGCCGGCCTGCCTGATTCCAGCTAATCCAGCCACGTCAGGACTCCCTCTATCCACCCTTTCCGCCCGGACAGGTTTTTTCCCGAATATCCGGGGTTGTCCAACCTGAGAGACTTGAATTTGGCGGCCTTCAAAGAAGAGCCGAGCTTCGGCTTATTGGTATTCAACCAGTTGCAGATGAAATCGTCGAGCCCTCCCCCATAGATCGTCCCGTCGTTATATCCTTTTTTCGATTCCAGCAGTAAAACCTTTTTTAACAGGGATATATCTATACCGTTATAGGTAGACATCTATACTGCATTCAGGGGCATTAAGCTGCACTGGCTTGTATGGCCGCTGCCGCGGGATTTACGTTGCGCAAAGCTGTCTCTAATCGATTGCAGAGATGGCAATGACACCGCCGGCTTGCGCTCCCCTGCTTCCAGTCCTGCACCCGCCGCCGGGCTTTCCCGTTGGATTGCCAGTAATATGGCGCCCGGGCCGCCGTGGACCCCCAATGCCGGACCAAGTTGGGTAACAGTAGGCCTGATATCCGGTAAAAAGGACTTGAGCCTTTCAATAAAAGACTTAATCTCCTGGTCGTCAGCACTGTGTGCAATACCGATTTCCTTGACATGCAAAGTTGATCTCACCAGCTCCTGTAGACGTTCGATGCCCTTGCTCCTCGTACGTACCACGCCGGTGGGGGCCAGCGACCCGTCTTTCATGGTAAGCACCGGCTTGACCGGTAACACCGAGCTCAAAAAAGGCCCTGCTCTGCCCAGCCTGCCGCCCTTGGCTATGTACTTGAGGCTGTCGAGGAAACCGTACACCCGGATACACGGGATAACCTCATTTACATGGTCAAGTGTGTTCTGCATAGTTTTACCGGCCCGGGCGGCTTTAGCAGCAGCTATGGCTACCAGTCCCAGGGCTATCGTAACCAGCTTTGAATCCACCACTTCAACCGGGCAGTTTTTTCCCGATACCAATTCCCTTCCCTTCAGGGCTGCGTCAAAGGTGGCGCTCACCTTGCGGGACAGGTGGATCGAAATTATCCCATCGGCGTTATGGCTGAGTTTTTCATATATCTCCGCGAAATCACCCGGAGAAGCCGCCGCGGTGGTCGGGTGCACAGGGTCGTTCACCAGCCTTCTGTAGAACTCATCAGGCTGGATATCGACCCCGTCGCGCAATGTCTCGGTGCCGAAACTGATATACAGGGGCACAACCGTAATATCCAGTTCCCGGGCGATATCTCCGGGTATGTCGCTGCTGCTGTCGGTGACGATTTTTACCGGCATTACTTGCCTTCAATGAAATGGACTGTCAGCACATGGGGACCCACGTGAACGCCGATCACCGGGCTGACGGTGCTGCGGTATGTCTTCTCCCTGGGATAGATCTCCGCCAGCCGCCCTGCCAGTGTCTCCAGATCCTCGGGCGTGGTGGCGTCCTCGATCCACAGACCTTCGATTTTATTCGCACCTTTCACCATGTTAACCAGTGCATCAAACGCCTGTGCCCTGCTCCGGGTGCGCTGCACGGGGGTCACGATGCCGTCGCGCAGTGTGAGCACCGGGGTTAATTTTAGCAGTCCGCCCAGCAGGGCCTGTGCACGTCCCACGCGGCCGCCCTTGCGCAGGTATTCCAGCGTATCGAAGGCCATGTAGGAATGCGCCCGCGAAGCCCAGTCCCTGGCCTTCTCCGCCAGTTCCGCGAGCTTCATGCCGGCCTGAGCCGCCTCTGCTGCCTTGATAACTGTCAGTCCCAATGCCCCGCAGGTCTGCAGTGAATCGACGATCTCGATTTTGCAGATATCTCCTACGAGTGCTTTGGCCTGGACAGCGCTTTCATGAGTGGCGCTGATCTTACTGGATAGCAGGATCACCAGTATCTCATCTGTTTCCTTTGACAGTTTGGTGAATACCTCGGCAAAATAGCCCGGTGACTGCGCCGAGGTTGTCGGGTGCACCTTGGATTCCACCAGCCTCTTGTAGAAATCCGCCGGGGTGATGTCGAAGCCGTCACGGTATGTCTCCGTCCCGAAGAGCACGTTCAGGGGCACGATCGATATTCCGAATTTTTTGACCAGGTCCGCGGGTATATCCGCGGTGCTGTCGCAAACAATCTTAACCATGATTCACACCTCCCTTAATTTACTCGATCGACACTATGTAGAAATAGTGGGGTTGTCCGCCGCTTACCAGCTCAATTTGCTTGCCGGGTAACTTTTCCTTTAACTGCCTCATCACCTCCTCGGCCTTTTCCTGTTTTATATCAGCGCCGTAGTATATAGTCACCAGCTCGGCGGATTCAAGGCCCGCCTTGTCCAGACCGCTTAAGAGTACCTCGGGCACATTGTCGCCCGCAGCCACCAGATCGGTATCATCGATGATAGCAATAGCCTGTCCCTGTTTGATCTTCATACCTTTGATCTGGGTTGATCTTGCTGCGCTGGTGATCTCCACCGACTTGACCGCTTTACTGGCTTCGGTCATGGCCTCAATATTTTCCTGTAAAGAGCTCTCATAATTAAAGGTTAGCAGCGCGGTTATGCCCTGCGGCAATGTACGTGTGGGTATTACTTCCACTTCTTTTTGTGTAAGCTCCTTGATCTGGGACGCGGTGAGTATGATGTTCTTATTGTTGGGTAACAGGATGATTTTTTTCGCATCCATCGCCTCCACAGCAGCCAGTATCTCCTTGACGCTCGGGTTCATTGTCTGCCCGCCCCTGACTATCACGGCGCCCAAACTCTCAAATACCTTTATCATCCCTTCCCCGAATGCTACAGCCACCACTGCGACATCCGGCGTCAATGCTTTCTGACGCTGCATCTCCTTAAACCCCACGTGCTGGTCATCCATGTTCTGGATCTGGATCTGGTGCAGCGTCCCCAGTGTAGTGGCATAAGCTAAAATTCCGCCGGGGTCATAGCTGTGTATATGGACACGCACTGCCATCTCGTCGCCTGCCACCACCAGCGACAGCCCCTTCCCTTCGAGCTTGCGCTTTATTTTCTCAGGATCTAAGCTCTTACCCTCCATGAGGAAATTGGTGCAGTAGCCATATGCCACCTCTTCTTCGGACGCACTGATATTGACACTTTTGGAAGGAGTTATATTGGCGCTCACCATCTGCGGCTTGCGAAATTGCAGGTCGTCTAATTCTCCTTTCAGAAACCTGAGTGCGCCGTCAAGCAGTACATAAAGACCCTGACCCCCGGCATCGACAACGCCGGCTTCCAGCAAAACAGGTAATAGATAAGGTGTCCTGGCGACGGATTCGCTGGCTTCCTTAACAGCAGCTTCCATGATCCCTACAAGGTCATCCGGTTTTTTTTCGGCACACTGCTGCGCGATCTTTGCCGCATCGCCCACTACTGTCAGGATGGTTCCTTCCACCGGGTTGGATAGTCCTTCCCGTGCTGTCTTTGCAGCCTGCGTAAATGCTTTCGCCCAGTCCACTCCATTAAAGTCATCTTTGCCATCGAAGCCTTTAGCGAAGCCACGGAAAATCTGTGAGAGTATCACGCCCGAGTTGCCCCTGGCGCCCAGCAATGCTCCGTGCGACATGGCCTTGGCCATGGTGGCGACTTTCATATCGGCGGCACGGTCAGCCTCCTCGATCACGGAGCGCAGGGTGAGCAGCATGTTGGTGCCCGTATCGCCGTCCGGCACAGGAAATACGTTTATGGCATTTATTTCGGCAACGCTTTTTTCCAGCCAGCCGGTTCCAGCGGCAAACATGTCTCTCAGATCCTTGCCGCTCCAGGAATTTGCTTGCTTCATTTATCTCCTTTTACCGCCAGAACAATTGTGGTATTATATACCATTGTTGTTTATTTATAGTAACGTATCAACTGAAGAGGTTCAAATTTGGCTATTAAGTGTGATAAATGTGGTAAAACACTGCGTTTCGGCAACAGGGTGAGCCATTCCAAGCGGCACACCCGCAGGACCTGGCTGCCCAATATCCAGCCGACTACCATAACGGTCAACGGCACTGCACTCCGCTTCAACATGTGCACCAGGTGCATACGCACCAGGAGTAAGGCCGCGCGCTAACATAGCGCTTCCCGTATTTGCTTCATAGCCGCGCCTATTCCCCGCTTTGAGTTAAAGATCGCCGATCCCACCACCAGTACGTTTGCGCCCGCCTTTATAACTTCAGGTGCTGTTTGGGTTGTTATTCCTCCGTCGACCTCTAACTCGGCTTTAATTTTTCTTTTATTCATTATTTGTTTTAACCTGGCTATCTTATCAACCGAACTTTCTATAAAGACCTGTCCTCCGAAACCTGGATTCACCGTCATTACCAGCACCAGGTCGACCATGGGCAGCACCTCATCCAGTGAATGCAGTGGTGTGGCCGGG
>CAYLRS010000004.1:0-16585 GCA_964385895.1 uncultured Dehalococcoidales bacterium | reverse complement strand
ATAACCCTGCCGTCCTTGACCTGCTCCTTAATGGCCTCTATGCTTTCATGGATGAAGTTGCCCGGTGTCCATGTGCCACGGCACCCGCAAACCCGGTAGAGGAAATTCTTCAGTATGTTATTGCCTTCAGGTGTATGGGCAACCTCCGGGTGGAACTGTAGCCCGAATAAATTTTCGCTGTTGGTTATGACTGCGTTGGGCGAGTTCTCGGTATAAGCTGACGACCTGAAGTCCGGCGGCATATCTATCACCTGGTCGCCATGGCTCATCCACACAGTCAGGGAATCGGATAAGCCATAGAAAAGGGGCGAGTTTTCATCGCTAACATGCAAGATCGCCTGACCGTACTCTCGCTTGTTGCCGGGCGCCACTGTGCCGCCGAGCTGGTGAGTTATCAGCTGCATGCCGTAGCAGATGCCAAGAACCGGCCGGTGGCTTTCATATATGCCAACCGGGGTCAAAGGTGCGGCTTTCTCGTAAACGCTGGCTGGCCCGCCCGAGAGAATAAAACCCCGTGGATGTATCTCCATGATCTTGCTCAGCGGTGCGTCGTAGGGGAAGAGCTCGCAATAGACGTTGCATTCGCGCACGCGGCGGGCTATGAGGTGGCTGTACTGGGATCCGAAGTCAATGATGGCAACGGCCTCTTTGACGCCGTGGGGGATTTCGGCCGGCTTGGGCGTGGCCTGCACACCCTGCTTGGCTATCTCCAGATAGGTTGAGACTTCGATATCGTCGCTGCTGGAGACGCGGTGGCTGCTCAGTTTCTCTTTATCGGAGTGCATTTTTGAAAGTATATTATAGCAAAGGCGGGCATTCTAAATCTATGCCATATTTAAAGTCACCCTGTATTTAAGGTACAATTTGTCTATACATGCCGAGTTTACTTTAATGGACAAAGAATACGCATTTGAACACCTTCCCGCATACGTGAGTGAACAAATTGAAAACGCGGTGGGGGTTTTGCGCGAGGGAGGTATTGTTGCCTATCCAACTGATACCGTTTATGGCCTTGGAGCCGACGTATATAACGACGAGGCCGTGAAGAAAGTATTTGATATTAAGAACCGCCCCCTCAGCCTGCCACTGCCGGTTTTGATAGCAGATGCTGAACAGGTTATATCGCTAACCAGTGAACTCAGCCTTACTGCCAGGTCGCTCATGGAACGGTTCTGGCCCGGCGGCCTGACGATTATCTTCGCCAAATCTCCCCTGTTCAACAGCATGGTGCTTGCCGGAGGCGGAAAAATCGGGATCCGCTTACCCGATCACCCCGTGCCCAGGCTCTTAATAAAAGAGCTTGGCAGGCCTATAGTCGGAACCAGCGCTAACCTGCACAACAGGGAGACTGCATTAACGGCTACAGAAGTCCACGAGCACCTGGGTGGTCTGGTCGATTTCATCATCGATGCCGGCAGGTGCCCGGGCGGTGCCGAGTCCACTATAATTGACGTCACTGCTGACCCGCCCAGAGTTCTGCGTCATGGCATCGTACCGGAGAGTGAAATAAGAGATTCATACCGAAAATAGTGGAGGGTAATTGATTAAAATGAGTATTGCCTTGGGCAGCGACCACCGCGGTTTCGAGCTTAAAAACAGGATCATAAACTTTTTAAAGAGTTCGGGATACGAATACGTTGATTTTGGCTGCAACAGCGCAGACGCGGTGGACTACCCTGATTTCGCTTCAGACGTTGCCCGGTGCATAATCAAAGGTCAGGCTGATTACGGCATTCTGATATGCGCGTCAGGTATAGGGATGAGCATAACCGCCAACAAGTATAACGGAATCCGGGCCGCTATCTGCTGCAACCCCGAGCTTGCCGTGCGGGCACGCAGGCACAACGATGCTAACGTGCTCTGCCTCGGTTCCGACTTCGTAGATGAGCCAACGGCAATTGATATAACACGCAATTTCCTCACCACCGCATTCGAGGGAGGAAGGCATCAGCGCCGTCTGGACAAAATATCAAAAATAGAATCAGTTTTGCTTGACAATAAATAATTATCTGTGATAGTTTACTATAATCCTGTCCGTTTATATCTGACACGTTCCTGTCCAATCCGAACCGGGACGGTTATTTAATAAGGAATACTTTTAATGAGAAGCGACAGCATCAAGCAGGGAATTGAAAGAGCGCCACACAGGGCTCTCCTCAGGGCCGTGGGCGTGCACAGCAATGATTTCCCCAAGCCGTTCATTGGAGTTGTCAACAGCTTTAATGAGATAGTGCCCGGACATACTCATCTGAATTCTATCGCCGGGGCCGTAAAGACCGGTATCCTCAGCAGCGGTGGTGTTCCTTTCGAATTTAACACCATCGGCGTCTGCGACGGCATAGCTATGAACCACCCTGGCATGAAGTTCAGCCTGCCCAGCCGTGAGCTGATAGCAGATTCCGTGGAGATCATGGTCGAAGCGCATCAGTTCGACGCCCTGGTCTTTATACCCAACTGCGATAAGGTTGTGCCCGGTATGCTGATGGCGGCTGTACGTTTAAATATACCTTCAATATTTATCAGCGGTGGGCCAATGCTGGCCGGGAGACTCCAAAAGGACGGCCGGTGTCAAGTGGTGGATTTGATTTCCGTTTTCACCGCCGTCGGCAGCGTCACGCAGGGCAAGATGACCGAAGCCGAACTGGAGGAGATTGAAATAGCGGCATGTCCCGGTTGCGGTAGCTGTTCAGGTATGTACACTGCCAATACGATGAACTGCCTGACCGAAGCAGTTGGCATGGCGCTGCCCGGCAACGGCACCATACCGGCGGTGGACTCGAGGAGGCTACACCTGGCCGGGGAAGCCGGAAAACAGATAATTGCGCTGCTGGAGAAGAACCTGCGGCCCAGGGACATCATCACTAAGGAATCTATCGCCAATGCCTTCGCCGTCGATATGGCTTTGGGCGGCAGCACCAATTCCGTACTGCATTTCATGGCCATTGCCCACGAGGCAGGCATTAAATTCCCGCTTTCTTTGATTAACGCGATCAGCGAGAAAGTGCCCCATCTCAGCAAGATCAGCCCTGCCAGTGAAATTCATCTCGAGGATCTGGACCTGGCAGGCGGCATCCCGGCAGTCATGCACGAGATCTCCAGGGTGCTCTACGGAAATGCCAGGACGGTTACGCTGAAACCTCTATCCCACATATACAGGAATGCCAGGGTGAGGAACCACAAGGTAATCCGTCCATTCTCGAAGCCTTACTCCAGGACCGGCGGCCTCGCTATACTGTTCGGCAACCTGGCGCCGGGTGGCGCAGTGGTGAAGAGCGGCGCCGTGGCGCCGGAGATGATGATACACAAGGGCCCGGCCAGAGTATTTGAAAACGAAGAGGACGCCACCAGGGGCATCATCGCGGGAAAGATAAGGAAAGGGGACGTCGTGGTAATCAGGTACGAAGGCCCCCGCGGCGGCCCCGGCATGAGAGAGATGCTCACGCCCACATCTCTTTTGAGCGGCATGGGATTGGAAAGCCACGTGGCTTTGATTACCGACGGCCGCTTCTCCGGAGGCACCAGGGGCGCTGCCATCGGTCACGTTGTCCCTGAAGCGGCTGACCGCGGCCCGATAGCCGCCGTGCAAAATGGCGATATAATTAGTATAGATATACCGGCAAGGAAGCTCGAGGTCAAGCTCAGCGATGCGGAGATTAAAAAACGTTTGAAGAGCGTGCCTGAGTTTAAATCGAAGATAAAAACCGGTTACCTCAGGAGATATATACAGAATGTCGGCCCCGCCAGCGAGGGTGCGGTATTCAAAGATGGGGAGTAATCTGGATAGATGATAAAAACGGGCGCAGAGATACTTTGTGAATGCTTGATCAAGGAAGGCGTCGAGGTCATCTTCGGCTTTCCCGGCGGCGTCTTGCTGCCCTTATATGATACCCTGCCCAGGTATCCCGAGTTGAGGCACATACTGGTGCGGCATGAGCAGGGCGCGGCGCATGCGGCCGATGCCTATGCCAGGGTCACCGGCAAAGTCGGCGTTTGCCTGGCCACCTCCGGTCCCGGCGCTACCAACCTGGTCACCGGCATTGCCAATGCCTACCTCGATTCGGTGCCGCTGCTGGCGATAACGGGCCAGGTGCCCACGCATTTTATCGGCAAGGATGCCTTTCAGGAAATCGATATCACAGGTATCACCGTCCCCATCACCAAGTACAACCAGCTTGTGCTCGATACCGAGGACCTTGCACGCTCTATCAGAGAAGCTATCCACGTGGCACAACTGGGCAGGCCGGGACCGGTCCTGCTCGACATTCCTAGGGACGTGTTCCAGAACAAGGCTGAATTCGTTTTTCCCGAGAAGATAGACCTTCCTGGCTACAAGCCTAAGTTGTTCGGGCATCCTGCCCAGATAAAAAAGGCCACTGACCTGATAAATACGGTGGAGCGGCCAGTTATTATAGCCGGTCACGGTGTAACTATATCCAGGGCCTACGCCGAGCTGAAAGAGCTTGCCGAGAAATCCCAGATACCGGTCGTTTCCACGTTCCTCGGCATAGGTTGCTTCCCCGAATCGCATGTGCTTAGCTATGGCTGGCTGGGCATGCACGGTATGGGTTACGCCAATAAAGCAGTCCATCATTCTGATCTTATCATTGCGATCGGTATGAGGTTCGATGACAGGGCCACCGGCGGCGTCAGCACCTTTGCGCCGCAGGCACGAATTGTCCACATCGATGTCGACCCGGCAGAGATCGGTAAAAATATCACGGTGGAAGTGCCCATTGTCGGTGACGTGAAAAATGTGCTCCAGGTGCTCAACAAGCAGATCATTAAACGGGAGCATGTAGCATGGTTGACGCAGCTGGACGAGTGGAGGACCATGCACCCGGCTACAGAAATAATGGAGCATGAAGGCGTGCTGCCGCAGTACATCATCAGGCAAATACACGAGGCCACCAGGGGCAATACCATCATAGTCACCGGCGTTGGCCAGGCCCAGATGTGGGCAGCGCAGTATTTCTTTTATGACAAGCCTAATAGCTTCGTGTCCTCCGGCGGACTCGGCACCATGGGATTCGAGTTGCCAGGCGCCATCGGGGCCAAGGTAGGCGCCCCGCACGAAATGGTCTGGTGCATAGCAGGCGATGGCGGCTTCCAGATGACCGTGCAGGAGCTGGCCACCATGGTACAGGAGAACCTGGATATAAACATCGCAGTTTTTAACAACGGGTACCTCGGTATGGTGCGCCAGTGGCAGGAGCTTATTTATAACAAGCGTTACTTCGGTACCCAGCTCTATAACCCGGACTTCGTTATGATCGCCAAGGCATACGGGATTCCCGGAGAAAGGGTGACTCAGAAGATAGGAGTAAGGCCCGCGATTGAAAAAGCCATGGCTACCACGGGGCCCTACTTAATAGAATTCATGGTCGAACCGGAGGAAAACGTTTACCCGTTCGTGCCGCCGGGCAAGACTATTGTTGAGTTCCTCGAGATACCCAGCCCGACCGGAAGCTATAAGAGATAGAATAGATAAAGCATGTATATGGGAGACAACTAGTTGATCAGAAAACACATACTTGTGGCTCTGGTGCAGGACCGCCCCGGCGTACTCAACCGCATAGCCAGCACGCTGAGGAGGCGGAATTTTAATATCGAAAGCATTGCCGTAGGCCACATTGAGCTTCCGAATTTATCACGCATGACCATTGTCGTGGAAGGCGACGACGCCAATGTGGAGCAGGTGAGAAAACAGTTAGATAAGGTGATTGAGGTCATCAGGATAACTGATATCACCGGCGAAAACCCCGTGGCGCGCGAGATGGCTATGATAAAAATGAAGGCCACACCGTCCACCCGCAGCGAGATCATCCAGATCATCGATATCTTCAGGGCCAGTATAGTAGATGTCTCGCCGGACTCTTTGATTATCGTGGTAACAGGCGATCAGGAAAAGGTGGATACGCTCATCGAGCTCTTACGCGGATTCGGCATACGTGAGATGTCACGGACAGGCACCATAGCTTTGCCGAGGGGAGGTGTCGGGCCGCTTACCATAGAGGAAAACAAACCGCTCAGGCATGTCGTAGAGCAGGTACAGCTCGAAGAAGAGGACCTGCCCAACTGGTAATCAACCCGGACCGACTACTGATTTGGCCGCATAACAATAATATTTTTATAGAGGAGGAATCATGGCGAAGATTTATTACGAAAAAGATGCAAACCTGGCACTGCTAAAGGATAAGATCATCGGCATAATCGGCTACGGCAGCCAGGGACATGCCCATGCCCAGAACTTGAGGGACAGCGGACTTAAGGTCATCGTAGCTGAAGCTAAAGGCACGGAGGGATATAAGGCCGCCAGGAAAGCGGGCTTTGACGTTTCCGACGCAGCGGACGTGGCAAAGAAAGCCGACGTTATCATGATGCTCGTCCCTGACCAGCTACAAGCTAAAGTCTATAAAGAGTCGATAGCCGATCACATGACGAAGGGCAAGACCCTTATGTTCGCCCACGGATTCAATATCCACTTCGGCCAGATCGTGCCGCCGGAGGACATCGACGTGACCATGATCGCTCCCAAATGCCCGGGCCATATGGTCAGGCAGCTATATACCGAGAAATCCGGCCCGCCGGCTATCATCGCCGTCTACCAGGATGCCTCCGGCAAGGCTAAAGAACAGGCACTGGCATACTCTAAGGGCATAGGCTGCGCCAGGGCAGGCGTGATTGAGACCACTTTCGAAGAGGAAACTGAAACCGACCTGTTCGGCGAACAGGCCGTGCTCTGCGGCGGCGTCACCTCTCTCATAAAAGCAGGGTTTGAAACGCTGGTTGAAGCCGGCTATCAGCCGGAGATAGCCTATTTTGAATGCCTTCATGAGCTGAAGCTGATCATCGACCTCATTTACCGGGGCGGCATGGCATTTATGCGCTACTCGGTGAGCGATACTGCTGAATATGGCGATTACACCCGCGGACCGCGCGTCATTAATGAAATGGTAAAGGACGAGATGAGGCAGATACTGGAAGAAGTGCAGGATGGCAGCTTCGCCAGGGAATGGATCCTGGAGAACCAGGCAAACCGGCCGGTATACAACGCTCTTAAGCGCAGGGAAGCCGAGCATCAGATCGAAACCGTCGGCAAGAAGCTGCGCTCCATGATGCCCTGGCTGAAATAACGCCCTGACTGATCTCATTTCAGTTAAACACGCGCTCTCAAACCGGCTAAAGGCAATAGAGATGAAGACGGATAGAGTACTTATTTTCGATACGACCTTAAGGGACGGCGAGCAGGCGGCGGGAACAAGCTTGAACGGGCAGGAAAAGCTGGAGATCGCCCGTCAGCTTGAGAGGCTCGGCGTAGATATTATCGAGGCTGGATTTCCCATTAGCTCGCAGGGTGATTTCGAAGCTGTCAGGCTTATTGCCCGGGAACTCCAAAGATCGACGGTTTGTGCTCTGAGCCATGCCAATGAGGAAGCCATCGACAGAGCATGGCAGGCAATCAAGCCGGCTAAGAAAGGCAGGATTCATATCTTCCTTTCCACTTCCAGCATGCACCTTGCCTACCAGCTTAAAAAAAGCCAGGAAGACGTTCTTGAGCTTGCCCGCAACATGCTGGCAAGGGCAAAAAAATACCTGGACGACGTGGAATTTTCCCCTATGGACGCCACCAGGACCGATCTAAAATTCCTGTACCAGATACTTGAAGCCGTCATAGACGCCGGCGCAACCACGGTAAATATACCCGATACCGTTGGCTACTCTATCCCTTCCGAGTATGGCAGGTTGATTGAAGGCATCATTAAGAATGTCCCCAATATCTCCAAATCTATAATAAGCGTCCACTGCCACAACGACCTCGGGCTCGGCGTGGCAAACAGCCTTGAAGCCATCCGCAAGGGCGCCAGGCAGGTTGAATGTACCGTTAACGGCATAGGGGAGCGCGCCGGCAACGCCGCTCTGGAAGAAATCGTGATGGCGCTTAAAACCCGTAATGACCTGTACCTCTTGAGCACCAATATCGACACCAGTCAGATATTCAAAACCAGCAGGTTGGTCAGCGAATTGACCGGCTTCGTAGTGCAGCGGAACAAGTCGATCGTGGGCTCCAATGCATTCCGTCACCAGTCCGGCATCCACCAGGACGGTGTGATCAAAAAGGCCGATACCTACGAAATCATCGATCCGAAAACCGTCGGCGTGCCTTCCAGCGCGCTTGTACTCGGCAAGCTTAGCGGCAGGCATGCCTTCAAAGAAAGGCTCCTCGAACTCGGATATTCACTTGACGAGGCAGCCCTTGCACATGCCTTCAAGGCATTCAAGGAACTGGCCGATAAGAAAAAGGATGTCACCGACCGCGATATACGGTCTGTAATTGGTGAAGAACTGCGCACGGCCTCTGAGGTCTACCACCTGGAGCATGTCGGGGTCTCCTGCGGTAACCACAGCATACCCACGGCTACAGTGAGGCTTACCGGGCCCAACAAAGAAATACTTGAGGATGCTGCGCTGGGTACAGGGCCCGTAGACGCTGTTTACAAGGCAATCAACCGTATAGTCAGGGTCCCCAACATCCTGACTGAGTTCACCATCAGTTCGATCACCGAGGGAATTGATGCTATCGGTGAGGTTTTAATCAGGATAGAAAGCGACGGTATCACCTATTCCGGGCGTGGCGCTGATACGGACATCATAGTAGCCAGCGCCAAGGCATACATGAACGCGCTTAACAGGTTGCTGGTCAGCAAGAGACTCGGCAAAGAAGAGGAGGCGGAATGAGTCCTGAGATCGAGGCGGTATTACGCCTGTTGCTCGCCGCGGCTCTCGGCGCCATGGTTGGCTTCCAGAGGGAAAGAGCGCACAAGCCCGCCGGATTGCGCACACATATTTTGATTTGCCTTGGTTCAGCTTTATTCACCGTGGTGTCTGTGCTGGGTTTTGCAGGAAATGTCGATCCAGCCAGGGTAGCAGCCGGCGTGGTAACAGGCATCGGGTTTATCGGCGCGGGCGTGATCTTGCGCGGCGCAAGGGGTGATAGGGTTGTCGGCATCACGACTGCAGCCAGCATCTGGGTGACGGCAGCCATCGGCATTGCCGCGGGCGTCGGCATGTACCTTATCGCGGTAGTGGTAACATTGATTACGGTCCTGGTTTTATTTATACCCAGGGTAAAAGGATAATCTTCACAAGCGGGGTAAATTATCCGTGACACTGGCAGAAAAAATACTCGCGGCACATTCAGGGAACAACAAGGTCAGCCCGGGTGAATTCATCAACGTTAAAACTGACCTCGTTCTATCCAACGACATCACCGCGCCCATAGCGATTAAGGAATTCAACCGCCTGGACGTATCAAAGGTGTTCGATCCACAAAAAATCGTCATGGTGCCGGATCATTTCTGCCCCAACAAAGATATCCAGTCGGCCGAGCAGGCGAAGATGATACGCGAGTTCGCCCATAAGCATAACCTGATTTACTTCGAAGTAGGCGAAATGGGCATCGAGCACGTCATCCTGCCCGAAAAAGGTCTGGTCTTGCCCGGCGAAGTTGTGGCCGGTGCTGACTCACATACCTGCACGTATGGTGCTCTGGGTGCCTTTGCTACAGGGATGGGTTCTACGGATATTGCTGTCGCCATGGCTACCGGCGAGATATGGATGAAAGTGCCTCCGACCATTAAATTTGTGTTTCACGGTAAGCCGGGCAAATGGGTCGGCGGCAAGGACCTGATACTTTATACCATCGGCAAGATCGGCGTGGACGGTGCGCTTTACTCCGCTATGGAGTTCGCTGGCGAGGCGATAGCCGCCCTCTCCATGGACGGGCGCTTCACCATGGCGAACATGGCCATCGAAGCGGGCGGGAAAGCCGGTATCTTCTGTGTGGATAACAAGACAAGAGCGTATCTCAAGGGTAGAACTACACGAAAATACACCGAATATAAGCCTGACTCAGACGCAAACTACGCCAGCGTTATCGAATATGATGCCGCTGAGATCGAGCCACAGGTCGCCTTCCCGCATATCCCGTCAAATACAAGGCCGCTAAGCAAAGTAGGCAACATCCCCATAGACCAGGTGATTATAGGAAGCTGCACCAACGGCAGGTTGGATGACCTCAGGCTGGCAGCCCGTATTCTGAAAGGTAGAAAGGTCAACCCCAATCTGCGCTGCATTGTCATACCAGGGTCACAGAAGGTTTACCTTGATGCCATGAAGCTAGGATTAATCGAGACTTTCATTAAGGCAGGAGCTGCGGTGAGCACTCCCACCTGCGGGCCTTGCCTGGGCGGTTACATGGGAGTGCTGGCTGCCGGCGAAAGATGCGTCTCCACGACCAACCGCAATTTCGCAGGCAGGATGGGGCATATCAAATCTGAGATATACCTGGCCAATCCCGCTGTCGCCGCCGCCAGCGCTATCTCAGGCAGAATAGCCAGCCCGGAGGAAGTTGTATAAATGCCGCTCAAAGGAACAGTTCACAAGTACGGGGCCAACGTGGATACGGACGCCATCATCCCGGCGCGGTATCTGAACCTGGACGAACCCGCCGATCTTGCCAGTCACTGCATGGAAGATATTGACGCGGATTTTATCAAGAGGGTAAAAGCCGGGGATATCATCGTTGCTGATACTAATTTCGGCTGCGGTTCCTCCAGGGAACACGCGCCCGTTGCCATAAAAGCTTCGGGTATCTCATGCGTCATCGCCAAAAGCTTCGCGCGTATCTTTTTCCGCAACGCAATTAATATTGGTTTACCCCTGCTGGAGTGCGAGGAGGCCATTGACAGCATACGGGCTGGGGATATGCTGGAGGTCGATCTTGTAAGCGGCAAAATAACCAGTCTTTCCAGTAACAAAAACTTTATGGCCAGGCCTTATCCCGACTTCATGATGCAGGTCATCAAAGCGGGCGGTCTGGTGGAACATACCAGGAAGAAACTGGCCGGAGAAAGGTAACTTGAAATTCCATATTGCCGTCCTGCCAGGCGATGGTGTCGGTGCGGATGTCACCAACGAAGCCATACGCGTGCTGGAAACCATGGGGAGAAGATTCGGGCATCAGTTCAATTTCGGATTCGGGCTGGTCGGCGGGATATCCATAGACAAAAACGGGGAGGCACTGACACAGGAAACCCTGGAGATGTGCCGCGGGTCCGATGCGGTACTGCTGGGCGCCGTAGGCGGGCCCAAATGGGATGACCCGATGGCAAGGGTCAGGCCCGAGGACGGGCTACTGGCGCTGCGCAAAGGATTGGGTCTGTTTGCCAATTTGAGGCCGGTTAAAATGTACCCTGTACTTGAAAACTCGACCACCCTCAAGCCGGAGGTCATCAGGGGCGTTGACATGATGGTTATTCGTGAATTGACCGGCGGGTTGTATTTCGGCAAACCCAAAAAGAGCTGGACCACCAGGAGAGGCAGGCGGGCCGTGGATACTTTGTATTACACCGAGGAGGAGCTTGAGCGCATAATGCGCGTTGGCTTCGAGCTTGCACTGAGCCGCAGGAAGAAGTTGACTTCGGTGGATAAGGCCAATGTACTGGAATCGTCAAGGCTATGGAGGCAGATAGCTTCAGAGATAGCAGGGGACTATCCTGAGGTCAAGCTGGATCACATGCTGGTCGATGCCTGTGCCATGCGACTTTTACAGAACCCGCGCTATTTTGATGTGATTGTGACTGAAAATACGTTCGGTGACATACTTACCGATGAGGCTTCCATGCTCGCCGGCTCCATGGGCATGCTGCCTTCAGCCAGCCTGGCAGGGATCCCTAAAGGCTCTGGCATAACCTTCGGCCTTTACGAACCTGTTCACGGCAGCGCACCGGACATTGCGGGATCGAATGTAGCCAACCCCATAGCTACGATACTTAGCATTGCCATGATGCTGCGCTATTCGTTTAACCTTGATAAAGAAGCCGATTTCATTGAAAGAGCTGTATTAAGGATATTAGATGATGGGTACCGTACCAAAGACATTATGTCAGCGGGGATGAAAGAGACGGGCACCACAGAGATGGGTCAGCTTGTAGCAGACGCAATAAGGGATTGAGCCTTCATTTTTATGCAACTAGTGGAGCTTTACGATACTACCTTAAGAGACGGTGCACAGCAGGAGGGCATATCCTTTACCGTCGCGGACAAGCTTAAAATTGCCCGGAAGCTTGATGATCTTGGCATTGATTACATCGAGGGTGGCTGGCCGGGCTCCAACCCCAAAGATACAGAATTCTTCGCCAAAGCCAGGAACCTCAAGCTGAAAAAGGCTGTTCTCGTTGCCTTCGGCAGCACCGGGCGGGTCAATGTGGAAGCGAATCAAGATGCCGGCCTCCTGACACTGGCACAAGCCGGGACCAAAGTCGTCAATATCGTTGGCAAGAGTTGGGACCGCCAGGTGACCAAGGTACTGGAAACTAGCATGGCTAATAATTTAAAAATCGTCGAGGAATCAGTCAGGTTCCTGAAATCAAAAGGGCTGAAGGTTTTCTTCGATGCCGAGCATTTCTTCGACGGCTTTAAGTCAAACCCGGACTATGCCACTGAAACTTTAAGAGCCGCCCAAAAAGGCGGGGCCGATTGCCTTGTCCTGTGCGATACCAACGGAGGTACGCTGCCCTCTGAAATATCTGCCATCACAAACCTAGTGAAAAAGAAGCTGAATTGCCCATTGGGTATCCACGCCCATAATGACGGCGAGCTTGCTGTTGCCAACTCCTTAGCTGCTGTGGAGGCCGGTGCCAATCACGTGGAAGGCACCATTAACGGCTACGGTGAACGCTGCGGCAATGCCAATCTGTGCTCAATTATATCCGCATTGCAACTCAAGCTTGGTATCAAGTGTATCACCGGCAGGCAGCTTGCCAGGCTCACAGAGACTTCCCGTTTTATAGCCGAAATAGCCAATTTGCCACCCATGTCCTACCTCCCTTATGTCGGCAACAATGCATTCGTGCACAAAGCCGGGCTTCATGTATCGGCCATTTCCAAGTGGGAAGAAAGCTACCAGCATATAAACCCGGACCTGGTTGGCAACAGCCCCAAGGTAGTCGTATCCGAGCTATCCGGTAAAAGCAATATAATCTACAAAGCGCGAGAACTGGGCATACTCATGCAGCCGAGGGGCAAGGAAGCCCAGCAGATACTGCAACAAATAAAACAGCTGGAGAACCTGGGGTTCCAGTACGAGGGTGCTGACGCGTCATTCGAACTCCTCATATTAAGAGCCCAGCAAGGCTACAAACCACCCTTTGAGCTTGTTGACTACATGGTTGTAGTGGAAAGGCACAGGAGGCTCCCTGCATATGGCGGCAAAGTCGAGTTTCTTGCCGAAGCTACTATTAAAGTCAAAGTCAATAATAAAATTATGCATACAGCTTCGGAGGGTAACGGCCCGGTCAACGCGCTCGACCGTGCCTTGCGCAAGGCTCTGCTGGAGTTTTATCCCGGCCTGGCGAAAGTTGATCTTATCGATTACAAGGTGCGTATCCTCGAAGGAAACAGTGGTACGGGTTCTTTAGTGCGTGTCCTGATCGAATCGAGCAACGGCAAGGTACAGTGGCATACGGTTGGCGGCTCCACCAATATTATCGAAGCAAGCTGGCTGGCACTCGCCGATAGCATGGAATATTTCCTGCTCAGGGTGGGCAGGCAGTTAAAGAAACGCGCCTGAATTATTATTAATGTAGGGACAGGTCTTTAGACCTGTCCGCGCGGGCGCAGCTAAATCTACATCACTACATTCAAAGATATGCACGAAAAGGGGGCGGTCCCTCGACCGCCCCCTTTATACTTAATCTAAGTTAGCATTGATTACCTTATTCGCTCTTAATGATTGCAGCAATGCCCTGGCCGCCGCCGCAGCACATGGTGGCGCAGCCGTATTTGCCCTTATTCTCCTTGAGGATCCTGGCCAATGTGCCGACAAGCCTGATACCGCTGGCTCCCAGCGGGTGGCCGATGGCCATGGCGCCGCCGTGAACGTTAACCTTGTCCTGGTTCAAACCGAATTCTTTGATGGCATAGAGAGATACGATTGCAAACGCCTCGTTTATCTCCCAGTAATCGATGTCCCTGGCCTGAAGCTTAGCAGCCTGTAAGGCTTTCTTTGTAGACGGAACCGGCCCAGCACCCATTATAGTAGGATCGACACCTGCTACGCCAAAGGAAACGAAGCTTGCCAGCGGCTTCAGCCCCAGTTTCTTCGCCTTGTCTTTGGACATAACCAGCATGGCAGTGGCACCGGCATTCAGCGGAGATGCATTGCCGGCGGTGATAGTGCCATCCGGCTTGTAAGCCGGTTTAAGACCGGCCAGAAGTTCCAAATTGGTATCGCCTCTCACAGAGGCATCGTAATCCAGCCTCTGCTTGGTGCCATCGGGGAGTGTGATTTCAACAGACATGATTTCTCCCTTGAGCCACTCTTTGGCGGCGGCAGCACGCTGATGAGACTTCAGGGCGAATTTATCCATCTCTTCCCTGCTAATACCAGCCATTTCCTGCAGCTTCTGTGCCGTGAAGCCCATGTTGGTTGAGAACATAAGGTCAACCTTTTTATATTGCGGTTCAGTCGCGAGTTTTTCAGGATATTTGATAGCTCCACCACCACCCATGGAAATGTGGGTCATGTGCTCGATACCGCCAGCCAGCGCTACATCGGAATAACCGCAGGCAATGCTCATGACCGCGGTCCTCAGGCCGCAAAAGGCGGAACCGCACTGCATATCTACCTGCTCACTGGCCACTTCAAAGGGTAACTCAGCAAAGAATGCAGGAAATTTTCCGCCGAACGTAAAGTTTTCAAGAAGCGGGCTTGCCGTGCCGGTTATGGCCTCATCAATTTCTTTTGGGTCTAGTTTATTCCTCTTGATAAGTTCCTTCCACAGCATGCCCAGGACTTCATCCATCCTCCAGCCGTTGAGGAGGTCCTTTTCAGGGGTCTTGGGATTGGCCCTGGAAAACGGGGAGCGCAGGTAATCGACGATTACAACTTCTCTTGCAAGACTCATCGTTATCACTCCTTAAATAAAATTTTCGACTTATTGTACACGATTGCATTGGTTAAAACAAATGCTCTTAATTAAAAAAGTTGAATTTCTGCACCGGGCCAATATTATCCTTTAATAACTCCGATGGGCGTTGCCATGGCGACCTTTTTGGATATGCCTGCCTTATGCGTGATTTCGACTACGTCGGTAACGTCCTTATAGGCATATGAGGCTTCCTCTGCCAGGGATTCCATGCTGTCCGCTTTCACGTAGATACCCTTAGCCGCCAGCTCTGCGGCAACGTCCACACCGCGTAATCCTCGCCGGGCTGCTCCCCGGCTCTGCACCCTTCCCGCCCCATGGCAGGTTGAGCCAAACGTTTCCTGCATCGCCTTATCGGTGCCGAGCGCAATATAAGAGCACCTGCCCATATCGCCCGGTATCAGCACCGGCTGTCCAATGGATCTGTATTTCTCAGGGACATCACTCTGCCCCACGGGGAAGGCGCGCGTAGCACCTTTGCGGTGGACGCACAGTTTCTGCCGCTTCCCTTCGACCGTATGATCCTCTATTTTGGCTATGTTATGGGCAACGTCATAAACCTGCTCCAGCCCGATATTCTCAATTTTCTTGCCGAGTACCCTGGCAAATGATTCCCTTGCCCAGTGGGCTATGCACAGCCTGTTGGCCCAGGCATAGTTGGCGGCGCATGCCATAGCAGCTAAATAATCACGCCCCTCGTCAGATTCAACGGGGGCGCAGGCAAGCTGCCGGTCAGGTAAGGCGATGCCGTATTTTCTTACAGCCTCGCCCATGACGCGCAGGTAGTCGTCGCAGACCTGGTGTCCCAGGCCTCTTGAACCCGTATGGACCAATAAGAGCACCTGCCCCGTGTGTGTAATGCCCATCAATCCGGCTGCCTCGGTATCATATATCTCCCGAACAACCTGCACTTCAAGGAAATGGTTGCCGGAACCCAGCGTGCCCAACTGGGGAGCGCCCCGTTTTTTAGCCCTGGCGCTTACCTTATCCGGGTTCGCCATCTTCATACAGCCACGCTCCTCCGTAACCTCGAGGTCTTGCTCTGATCCATAACCACGTTTCACAGCCCACTCTGCACCCAACCTGAGAACATCATCTATTTCCTTCTCGCTGATCTTTATTTTTCCTTCGGAGCCCAGGCCGGAAGGTACATTTCTGAAAAGGTGATTAATAAGCTCCTCGATCTTTGGCTTCACTTCCTTTTCATCGAGATTAGTTCTCAGCAGCCTTACGCCGCAGTTGATGTCGTAACCTACACCGCCGGGTGAAACCACGCCATCACGTACTCTCGTGGCCGCCACGCCTCCAATGGGGAAACCATAGCCCCAGTGAATATCCGGCATCGCCATCGAGCAACCTACGATGCCGGGCAGGAAAGCCACGTTTGCCACCTGCTCCAGTGACTGCTCCTCCCTGATAACTTTCAGCATCTTGTCATCGGCATAAACCAGTCCGGGCACCTTCATCCCGCTCTTATAATCCTGGGGGATTTCCCAGCGGCACTCGCCGATTTTGTTAATTTTCCCTTCCCATTGACTCATGTATCACTCCGTTAAATATCAAATATGATCCTTGCAGAATACATACCGCTTGCTCCG
>CAYLRS010000003.1:0-18693 GCA_964385895.1 uncultured Dehalococcoidales bacterium | reverse complement strand
TTGAAATGATGATGATGCCGGGAAATGAAGGCATGGCGAAGAAGGTCGCTGGCATGCCTACCCAGGAAAAAGAGTGGAAGTTCATGGCAATTACAGGCCAGGTGGCAAGTATAGCCGCCAGTGCAGTGCCGGAGCCGATAAGGACGATTTTTCTCAACGACGCTATAAACGGGTTGCTGTGAGTAGGCGGTGCCAGTCCCGAGAATTTATTTAAATATGGCAGCATAAACACCAGCCCGAGCATGGAAAGGAAACTGAGCTGGAAGCTTACATCCCGGAGAACACCTGGTTCTACTGCGGCCATCAGGGCTGCTGCCAACGATAGCGCCGCCAGTGCATTGCGCTGCCTGCCGAGCATCTCCGCAAGTAAAAATACGCTGCCCATGATGGCAGCACGTACTACGGTTGCGGGCATCCCGGTGAGTGCTGTATAGAGCCATATCAGCACCAGCGATAACCAGATATAAATTTTATTTTTCCTGCCGAAAAGCCAGATCGCGGTTGACAGGATTATTCCCAGGATGATCGTAAGGTTAAGTCCAGAAATGGCCAGGAGATGAGTTGTGCCGGTAATATAGAATAATTGCATAAGTGAGTCTTGTATGCTACCGCGAAGCCCGAGCATAATTGCCTGTGCCAGGGAACTCTGCGGTTCCGGTAGAGACCGTGAGAGGCTGTCGGCCAACTTGCCCCGTACGTAATAAAGGCAGGATAACGGTGCCAAGCCCTTATCTCTATCCAGTATAACTACAGAGGGGTAGTTCATGACCGAGTAAATTCCCTGGTTGGCAAGGTAGTTTTTATAATCGAAATCTTCAAACTGCTGCGGGGTTTCAAGTTTACCCTTTAACTGAAGGACATCGCCGTAATGGAACTCCCTGTAGAAGGGCAAACGGACAAGGGCATCTCCGCTTACTCCCGATTTAACATCTCCTATCATTATGCTCGATGCGGAAAAACGGAATACTGTTGAGGAACGTTTTATTTCCGGGGCGTCAGTTATCATGCCCTCGAACTGGACTATCCTGTCATCGTTGTAGAATTGGAGCTGAGTATGATCCAGAGGACGTAGTGTGGACTGGTAGCGCAGGGCGCCTGCTATAAAAATGAGAAGGCAGAAGCCGGCGAGGATAATGGTCTTCCGGTAGCGCCTCAATAAGAGAACCGGGGCGATCGCTGCGAACGGTATGGCGAGGAGCCAGACAGGCAAGGCGATAAAGGAGCCTGTAAAAATGCCCGCTAGCCAGGAGAGGCTGAGATAAAATAATGGCATGGGATATTAATCCTCGATGCAGGCAAAATCCCTGATTTTATCTACCACGGAATTGCCGAAGCCCTGGATCTTCAGCAGGTCGTCTATATTGCGGAAGGGGCCGTTTTTACTGCGGTAGTCAGTTATAGCCTTTGCCCTGCCTTCACCTATGCCGGGTAAAGCCTGCAAAAGCCAGGGTTCGGCCCGGTTAAGATTGACCCTCTGCGGTTGCATGGCCTCGTCTTTTAGAGGAACGTGTATCTTTATTTTGCCGAGGTCGGCATTATCGGAAATACCGGCCGCGCCGATAGCGGTTGTGATAGTATCATCGTATTTAGCGGGATAGAGCCCGGGACGGTAAACAGCGCCATCGATGTAAATATCACCGGTGACGGCAGCATCCCTGGCGTCTTTGAGAGATATTTCCACAGGCTGGAAATGGGCTAATCTGATAGCTAAAGATACGCCTCCAGCGATGAGGCTGATTATCAGAACCGCCGCTACCATCAGCCAGTATTTCTCGAAAAAACTGGACATAGCCTCACCCCCGCTTATATATTTATGCTGCCCGTGGTGATAGAATTTTAACACATATGGAAAACAGCAAGACGATTACTGTAAATAGAAAGGCTTACCATGATTACCATATTCTGGAAAGCTATGAGGCTGGTATTGCCCTGAAAGGCTCCGAGATAAAATCTATCCGGTTAGGGCACGTTAATATCAGGGACGCCTATGCCAGGCCGGATAAGGGGGAGCTCTGGCTTTTCAACGCGCATATTGCTGCTTACCAGGCATCCGGGCATGACACGCACCAGCCAGACAGGCCGCGCAAGCTGTTGCTGCACCGCAAGCAGATAGAAGAGCTGGCTGCAACGGCAAGCCAGAAGGGTTTGACAATTGTGCCTCTGCGGTTATATATTAAAGGCAGCGTCGCGAAGTTAGAACTTGGTGTGGGCAGGGGCAAGCGGATGTTCGACAAGCGTGATGCCATCGCCCGGCGTGAGACCGAGCGTGAAGTTGAGCGGGCACTGAAGAAAAAAACCCGCTGAGCACTTTAAAAAATTCATATTTATGGGGGCGCGTGGCTTCGACAGGGAAAAGCCCACAGGACGGCAGGCCGAGGTGCCATCTACCTCGTAAATCAGGTGGCAAAAAAACAACTGCCGAAGAAGCAGTTCCTGTTGCTGCCTAACTAGGCCGCACCATCCAACCTGACCCCGTCCCGGCGGGTTGGGATTGGGTGACGAAATGCCGGGGTGCAACAGTCCTGACGCCAATGGGGACTGGCTAAGTTTTAATTGGCTGGCCTGGTTTAACTCCGTCGACAGAGGCAGACCAGGTAAGATTAAAGTGCCGACTACGCCTGTAGAAGTTCTGGCAACTTTTTTCTGGACGGGGAGTTCGACCCTCCCTCGCCTCCACCAGTTGCAGAGAACATACAATCTCATTTTCTTGGATACCGGCATCATCAGGCATGACGGGCCTGTAAAACTTAACTGCCTTGTTGCGCCTGGAACTTCAGACAGTTATTTACAAAGCGCCGCGCCAAGTAAGGCAAGCTGCCGAAATGAAGGTGAACGTAGGAAGCAAGCAGGTTATTTATCTGAAAGCCTTCGAGGGGCTCATTATTTTCCAGAAATTTGTACGCATTGGCGGGCATCTGGCTATCATCCAGTATGGACCAGTGGAACTCATGGCCGCGAACTACCTCACCATTGCGGAGGACAGGGCCGTCATTCAGGGCCTGTACCGTCCTGTAACCCAGGCTAAGACGGTGGCTATCGAGCCTCGATGAGACCGGTATGGCCTCCACCATGGGGAATTCATTTCCATGAAAGTCACTGATACTCCGTCCCAGGTACATTAAACCACCACACTCTCCGTAAACAGGCATGCCACGTTTGACGGCCTCTTTTAATTTATGCTTTATCGAGAAGTTGCTTGCCAGGTCTGCAGCATGGAGTTCGGGGAAACCGCCTCCGATATAAATACCTGAGACATTTTCAGGCAAGTCGGTATCCTGCAAAGGGCTGAACGGCATGATCTCTGCTCCCCAGGCTTCCAGAAGGTCGAGATTGTCCTGATAGTAAAAGCTAAAGGCTTTGTCCTTTGCCACTGCAATCTTAACGATGGGCGGTTTTAATACCGGTGGAAACAGTAAGGGCTCCATTTCAGAGACACTGGCTTTCTCGGAAAGGCGAATGATTTCGGGGATTTGTAACGTAGCTTCACATTGCGCTATGAGAAGGTCGAAAAATTCCTGGTTGGCAGGATGCTCTACGGCAGGGACGAGCCCAAGGTGGCGCTCCGGGAGGGACAGGTTTTCACGCAGGGGCAGGTATCCGAGCACAGATACTCCTGTGTAGTGTTCTATGGCTTCCTGGCACATCTTCAAATGCCTTTCGCTGCCAATGCCGTTGAGAATGACCCCGCAAAGTTTAAGAGATGTATCAAATGATTTATAGCCGGCTACCATTGCCGCCAGACTACGGGCTCCCTTACGGCTGTCCACAACCAGTATCACGGGCGCACCAAGCAGCTTGGCCAACTCGGCCGTGCTGCCATCATCGCCCTTCGAAGAGTGACCGTCGAATAGACCCATCACCCCCTCGATAACAGCTATATCCTTTCCCATCATGGCACGGGCGAATAATTCCAATACCGCCGAATCGGGAAGGAGCCAGGTATCCAGGTTACGTGAGGGTTCACCTGTTACCCCTGTGTGATAGCTGGGGTCGATATAATCCGGCCCGGCCTTAAAGGGCTGTACCTTGAGCTTACGGCGCCGTAAAGCTCCCATAAGACCCACAGCTATAGTGGTCTTACCCACGCCGCTGGTTGTGCCGGCAATCACTATCGCTTTCAACTATTGAAGCTCCCGGAAGAATTCAAATACTGGCTCCGCCTTTCAATAATTTTCATGGTTGGCAGGGTCGTTTCTTAAAATGTACTTTGTGCTATAGCCTCGAGGCGTAACCAAACGATTGTTTACGGTAAATGTTTTTGAGTTTCCGACGATAATAATTGTGTTCATATCAATGTCATGATCCACCATATGTTCAAGGTCGGTTATGACTACTTTTTGCCCTTCCCGATAAGCATTGGCAACTGCACGATGAGATAATTTAGTCGGTTCCAGTTATTTCTTATTCTACTAGTTATCCAACCGAGAAGGCAGCTATATACCCATTGTACCCCAATTCGTTTGAGTTAGTCAGATATATAATCTCGACGTTTAATGAGGATACTTTAAAGCAGATACTTGTGATTGTCAGCGGTGGCGAAACATTTGAAACTGCTTTAAATAGCAAAATTGGGATTTCTTCGAAAGAACTTTATAATCAATGGCTCAAGTCATTCTATTAAGAAAAACTATTTTCCCTGGCCAGAACTAAGTATAAGTGAGATACCTAGGTGCTCAACAGAAAGGACATTTGACTGTCGAAACAGTGACAGCAGATCGGATATCAATCCTATCGTGCTGAGGACAAATTAATCTATAACGAACAGTTATTACCTCTGTGTCTGGCCTTTTATCTCTGAGTTCGCCCGGATAAAAGTTACTATTGGGGTCAGGGTTTTGTTTTTCGTCATAGTTATAATCCGTATTACAATTTGGACATTTGGTAGCATCTGGCACCATAACACAGCCACAAGAAGTACACTCCAAATTATCTTTAATAAAGTCTAATTTGGCCATATTAAACCTCCTGATGGGAATAAATTGGACGGTCGAATTTAATTGCCAGAGCGTGTCTTTGCTTTAATAGGTACAGGATATTTCGGTATGATGGAGCCCAGGCATCCCTCGCCTCCACCAGGAAATCAAACGGGCTCTAATTCTACGTCAGAGTCTGGTTTTTATTAATGGAGAAGACTTACCTAGATTAAATACTTTACTCTTTTTACAAAGAGGATACTTTTAATGTACAATATACCCAGTTCAAGTTCAGGTTATTACAAGCTTCTTATAATCCTTCCAGATTTATTCTAAGTATTGGATGGCCCGAACCCTGGCTAAAATTAAATAAATATGAGGTCATCCAATGAGTTTTCAAAACTTTAATTTGCACCCGAGCATCATGGCTGGTGTGCGGGCGCTTGGTTACACTAAACCCACACCTATCCAGCTTCAAGCAATTCCTCCAATCATGCTGGGCCGTGATGTCATTGGCCTGGCACAGACCGGGACCGGTAAGACTGCCGCCTTCGTGCTGCCAGTCTTGCAGCGCCTGCTGCAGCTCCCCAGGGGTCGCATCGGCGCTGCTGTAATCTCGCCCACACGTGAATTAGCTGAGCAAACGTGCGAGGCTATCGATGAATTGGGACAAAAAACCGGGCTGAAAAGTATCGCCATTTACGGCGGTGTGAGCATGGATCAACAGATCCGGAGATTGCGCAGCGGGGTCGAAATAGCGGTTGCCTGCCCCGGCCGGCTGCTCGACCACCTCTGGAAAGGTACTATAGATTTATCAAACCTGGAGGTTCTTGTAATAGACGAGGCGGACCGGATGTTTGACATGGGATTTCTACCCGACATCAAGAGTATTTTGAAGTGCCTGCTAAAACAACGCCAGACACTCCTATTCTCAGCTACTATGCCAAGTGATATCCGGAGGCTGGTGCAGGATACCTTGCATAATCCGGTCACAGTGCAAATCGGCCGCACGGCACCTGCAACCACCGTGTCACACGCGTTGTACCCGGTTAAGCAGCATCTGAAAACAGCGCTGATGATAGAACTCTTACGCCGATATAAAACAGAGTCCGTGCTTGTCTTTACGCGTACCAAACACCGTACCGAACGCGTAGCGCAGCAGCTGCAAAAGGCGGGCTTCAAGGCAACCTCACTGCAAGGCAATTTGTCTCAGTACAAGCGTCAGGCCGCGCTTGATGGCTTCCGTGCCGGCTCGTTTAAGGTCCTGGTGGCGACCGACATTGCCGCCCGTGGCATCGATGTTTTGAGTATTTCGCACGTCATTAATTACGACATGCCCGAGAGCACGGATGCATATATTAATCGCATCGGCCGCACGGGAAGGGTTGAGAAAAAGGGCGATGCGTTAACATTCGTGACAGGTGCAGACACAGCCCTGGTGCACGATATTGAGGATATTCTCAAGGCGACGCTGGAGCGACGGACGCTGCAAGGCTTTGATTACACGGTGTCTGCACCAGAAAGTGGAAACATCCGCTCTCCGCGCCAACTACAAAGGCGCAGGGTTGCAGGGCAGCGGATTGGTAATAATTAGCTGTGCTGCTCTCTATAAAATCAGCGGGCCCTAAGCTATATCGGGGCCCGTTCCTTTATGATTAGCCTGTTATCTGTAACTAATTCATGTTGCTGGAATACTTATTTCTGGCTATCCAGTATTAGCTCACCGGCGATACGTGCGGCTTTCCCAGCCGGTGCACGGCATTTCTTGGAGGCATCGGCATTGACGAATTCCAATACATCTTTTGGATCGGCGAGGTTAAAGCTCCTGCCGAATATGTGATGTTGCACGTCGCGGCAGTTGCAGCTTCCGAATTCCTGCTCAAAACGCTTACACAGCTTGCGGGCTGCGCTGGTGGCGCGCTGGACTGCCTGTAAATCCTCCGGCTTCTCGCGGCCGAAGGCCAGGCCCAGAGCCATTATGGCCCCGATAATTGCGCCGCAGGTGTCTCCCCTGAGAGCAATGCCCGGCATGGCGGTGGCAGCCTTGAGGGTCTGCGAATTGCCCAAGTGGAACTGCTCCTGTAGAGCAAGCAAGGTACCCTGCGCGCAGCTTCCGAACAGCTCCTCGTAATCTCCAGCTTTTTGTTCGAGATCGTCGAGTATTTTCTCTCTCGATTTTTCCTTTTGCAATTCCTAACCCTCAATTTCTATTCTAATGTGGCATGAAGTGGATACCCCAGTAACCAAAGTAGGAAAAAAGGATATGCTTGGGTATCCTGCCGGCTGCTCCGATAAGTATGAATTTCCAGATGGGGTATTTTAGTATGCCTGCGGCCATTCCGGCCAGGTCAAACAATGGATTTGGCAGCAGCGCCAGCAGAAAGATTGTCAGGCTGCCCCATTTTGACATCCATCCAACTACCCTCTCATAGGCCTTGGATTCAGGAACCGCCATACGGCCGCTATAGCCCAGCATATATCCCGTTAATTCGCCGAGTGTTGCCCCGATTCCAGACGATATACCTATCCATACAGGATCAAACGGGCCAATAGAAATTGCTCCTATAGCAGATGTAAGTGCAAGGCCAGGAATTGGGATAACAAGGGTGGCCGAAGCGGCCATGGATATGAGAAAAATGGCCAGGTATTTCAGACCATAATATTTAGCCAGCACAATGGAGAATTCGGCTACGTTTTTCCTCTGCCAGATTAAAACAGCGATTAATGCTAAAACAAATACGAGTGTAACGAACTGTAACACCCTGTCTTTGCTCCAGAATCCCCTTTTCCGGCTGCCGGTCGGTTCAGGCGCTTGCTCTGCCAAATGCACTTCCTTTTTCTTTAATCAACAAGACCAGTAATGCCCCTATTATAAGGTAAATCATGCAGGCGAAAAGCATTATCTTACTAACTCATATTTTGGGAAGAAGGGATGCATATTTCTCCGTCCTGCTGAGGCCGGCTTCCGATTGTATCAGCCAGGTCATCCAGCATAGCTCGATGGCTTTGTACCCCACCTGCGGCGCTATCTCCTCCACGAAGAGCACGAAATCGATGTCATCCTGCGGCGTGTCAACCCTGGCCTTCCCAAGTATTTCATAGATCACTTTTTTAACTATTTTATCTGGCATCACCGTATCCACTCCGCCCATCATGCGGAGATATTGATACGTATTAATGCCAACTCCGCTTATGCTGCCGATTGGATCTTCTTCCCAACCTGCAAGCGGTGCGTTCTTTGCCCAATGGATTAATGCCGTTCGATCGTCATATTCATACTGTATCTTGAGCCTGGCCAGGTAGGCTGCAATTTCTCTGGCAACTTTCCACGACCTGCTGTTTTTCCATATTTCTCTGAGTTTATCATCGGGTGCCTTGACAAGGTCTTCCATAGTGACTATTTTCCCGCTTTCAACATATTTCCGCCTGAAAAGTTCGACCTTGGGAACAACGGACTGGAAATAGTTCAACCCGATGGAATCGAAAGCGGCGTCGATAACCATCAGGAGGGCGTTTCCATGCCACCTGGCGCTGGCAAGGCAGCGCTCACAGTGCTCACGTACCATGGGCACCTGCGACATGTAGCCGTCAACTACCTTTTTAAGGTTTGCCAGATTATTTATTTGAGCCATCGGTTAAGGTGCTTTACAGGTTACAACTGGTGATTAAATCCGCCACCATCCCAGTATTAACATTATGGTCAGGGCAACTCCAGCAATTATCGCCCCTATCCAGCCCAGCAGGGACAGGGCTGTAACAATCGTGCCGGCGATCAGCACACCACAGAAGATAGAAAGCAGTGAAGGGAAGAATTTGAGGCCCATTATGAAAGCAAGTATGGACCCGCTCCAGGCGCCCGTAAAAGGCAGTGGGATACCTACGAAGATGGCCAGCCCCAGCCATTCATATTTTTGAATCGCCTTTTCATGCCTGCGGGTACGTTCAAAGACCCAGTCCACCAGCTTTTTCCCTGGCTTTACCAGGCTCACCAGCTTTGCCAGCGAATCGAAAAACAGCAGTAGTATGGGAACAGGAAGCATATTGCCGATGATGGATATTGTAAATGCCCAGTACCACGGCATCCCGAAAGTATGAATGCCGACCGGTATTGACACACGCAGTTCGGCTATGGGCAAGGCTGAGATCAGCATGACCACGAGTTCTGGAGGGATATTCAGTGAAAGCAGTCGGTCCAACATAGTAAACTACAATTGTAGGAACGGGAAAATGTTGCATCATTATAACATCAAATTAATTCAAGCTGAGAAAAATAGCTGTATGCAAGTTGTTGCAGATGATTGCAATATGTTTTATTCTTAATACGCAGCGAATAAAAATATTCACGGTGAGGGGAGAAAATGTCCGGACATTCTAAGTGGGCGCAGATAAAAAGGCAGAAAGGCGTTGCGGACTCGCGCCGCGGCGCAATGTTTACCAAGCTGACGCGTGAGATCATAGTCGCTGTGCGGCATGGTGGACCGAATCCTGAAGCCAACTTTCGCCTGCGGCTGGCCGTCCTGAAAGCACGTGAAAACAACATGCCCAAGGACAATATCGAGAGCGCCATCAAAAAGGGCAGTGGTGCGGCAGAGGGGGCTAGCCTCACAGAGATGATGATGGAAGGGTATGGGCCGGCCGGAGTTGCCGTCTTGTTGGAAGCCATGACCGATAACCGCAACCGCACCGTTCAGGAAATCAGGAGCACCTTTTTGAAATACAACGGCAGCCTGGGCGAAAACGGCTGCGTGGCATGGATGTTTGAAAATACCGGCGTGATAACGGTGGATACCACCGGTATAGATGCGGATGAGTTCTCGCTTTTCGCTATAGATGCCGGGGCCAGGGATGTCAGGGAAGATAAGGGCCTGCTGGAAATTTATACGGACCCGAAGGAATTCGAACTGGTGAAGCAGGCAATCGAAAAGCGCAAGAAACCCGTATCTGCCGAGGTCACTATGATACCTAAGAACACCGTATCCCTGGCGGAGAAGGAAGCCCTGCAGACGGTCAAACTGCTGGAGAAGCTGGAAGAGCTCGATGATGTGCAGCGCGTCTTCTCTAACCTCGAATACAGTGATACTCTCATCGAGAAACTGAAGACGGAAGCTTGATTTTTCTCCGTATCTATGAAATAAACCTTTTAGCGCTGTTTCCAGTGGATATCTGTGATATTGATTTGATAGAGGAGGATAGAATCCGGATATGAAAATCAGATATTTTCTCCAGCTTGCAGCTATGTTTTTACTGCTACCGGTTCTATGGGCTTCGTGTATATGGCCGTTCGGATCATCAGCAAGCCTGCCGGCAATCAACTCGTTTAACGTTAACCCAACCTCCATTCCGGCGGGCGGTTCTGCGGTGCTTGGCTGGAACGTGTCCAATGCCACGAATATCATCATTGACCAGGGCGTGGGCACAGTTAATGCTACGGGCAGCGCCACTATCACTCCAGCCGCGACCACGACTTATTCACTCATAGCAGTGAACGCATCTGGCACGACTACCCGGTCAGTAACTGTTGCCATAGCTGGAGCCTCAGTTTCAACACCCTTCGTGGGTGTGCCTCAAATCCAGTTAAGTGTTACACCAACAGGTATAACACCTAAAGGCACGGCCGTTCTTAGCTGGAGTGTAGTGGGCGCGACCTCCGCTGCCATAGACAATGGGATCGGCAACGTCCCTCCATCCGGCGCCAGGCCCGTGTCGCCAAACGTACCGACAACTTATACCCTCACTGCTTCCAACCCTTATGGTACCAACACCAGCTCGGTATACCTGGCGGTTGCACCGCCGGGTGTACCTGTGACAATCCCGCCACCGGGACCGCCGGGTCCCCCTTCCAATAGAGAGTGGCTCGGCAGCACACATACTCGTGAATACCATTACCCGGGATGCAGCATAGCGCAGAATATCCCCGCGCCGTCCAGGATATGGTTTGATAAGGTCGACCAGGCTCAGATCGCGGGGTATCATCCCTGCCCTGTGTGCAAGCCACCCAGATAATAGCGTAAAGATCAATTAATGTTGTCTCAATCGGGAAATAAACATTGCGGGTTTTAGGTATCGACCCCGGCACCCTGAACATGGGATATGGCATCGTCGAGGAGAAAGGCGGTAGGTCCATAACCATGATCGATTGCGGGGTTATCTCCATTCCCCAGAAGGTACCGGTGGAGCAGCGGCTTTGCTTTCTACACGAGGGACTTACTAAGATAATTGCCGAGTTCAAGCCGGATGAGGTTGCACTGGAGGAGCCTTTTGTGGCGGGAAATGTGCGTTCTGCTCTGGCAATAGGCAGAGCACAGGCGATTGCTATTCTGGCGGCAACGCAGGCGAAATTACCGGTATACCGCTACCTGCCGACCCAGGTGAAGCAACTGGTAACCAACTACGGCAGGAGCAGCAAGGACCAGGTACAGCAGGTGGTAAAGCTGCAGCTTGGAGTTGCAGGATTACCCGAAGCCAGCGATGCGGCAGATGCCCTCGCCGTCGCGATCTGCCATCTTAACCAGGGGCATCTCAAACAGATATTATCCAGGGGATATTGAGGGAGCGAAAATGATTGTTGCTATCGAAGGAACGCTGGTTAGCAAAGGCGCTAACGCCATTATCGTAAAGGCTGGCCCGGTTAGCCTCACGCTCAATGTACCAGGCTCAACATTGAGCCGGCTGGGACCCGCCGGCAGCGAGGTAACGCTGCATACGCATCTGCATGTACGTGAGGATAATATATCGCTCTATGGCTTCTCTTCACGTCAGGAGATGATCCTTTTCGAGCAACTTATTACGGTCTCTGGCATAGGGCCTAAAGTAGCGCTGAGCCTGCTTACAACCCTGAGCACCGAGCAGATGGTCTCTGCCATTATCAGCGGAAATGCTGATCTTCTCAGCCAGGTGCCCGGGATAGGCAAGAAGACGGCGGGGCGCATTGTACTCGAGCTGAAAGGCAAGCTGGAGAAGGGCTGGGAGGGCGAGATCATACCTTCCTTTGGCCAGGCCGACGCCGACGCGGTTGCCGCGCTGACGGGGTTAGGTTATTCAATCAGGGAAGCTACCCAGGCACTGAGCAACATCCCGCAGACCGAGGACATATCGCTCGAGGAGAAAGTCAGGCTGGCACTGCAGAAACTGGCGAAGAGATAGCATGCAGGCGCCAAACAATGATTAAATTCTAAATCCTAAACCCTAAATTCTAAACAAGTTCAAAATTCAAAGTTTGAAACAACCTCATATGTCATCACGAGGAGCGGAGCGACGTGGTGATCTCCCGTGTATTGATGTCATGCCATAAGATTGCCACGGCACTTCGTGCCTCGCAAAGACATGATTAAAAAGAATTATAATAAATAAGCTATGCCCCCTTTTAAGATAGTCTCTGATTTCGGTATGACCGGTGATCAGCCTCAAGCGGTTGATGCGCTGGTTCGAGGTGTTGAGAGTGGCCTGAATAAACAGACCCTGCTTGGCGTTACCGGCAGCGGCAAGACCTACACCATGGCGAATGTCATCGCAAGGTTGCAGCGCCCCACGCTGGTCATGTGCCACAACAAGACGCTGGCGGCACAGCTTGCTACCGAGTTCAAGGAGTTCTTCCCTGAAAGTGCCGTGGAATACTTCGTCAGCTATTACGACTACTACCAGCCAGAGGCCTACATACCCAGGACCGATACTTATATTGAAAAGGACACGGCTATAAACGAGGAGATTGATAAGCTGCGTCATGCGGCTACCCGGGCGCTTTTCACACGGCGAGACGTCCTGATTGTGGCATCGGTATCTTGTATATATTCGCTCGGCGAGCCAGAGGAGTACCAGAGCTTCGTGGTGACGGTAAAGAAAGGCGAGAAAGTTACCCGTGACAGGCTGGTGCGGAGCTTCGTCGATATGCAATACGAGAGAAACGATTTTAATTTTGCGCGCGGCAAGTTCCGCGTCCGCGGCGATACGATTGAGATCTTGCCCGCATATGAGGAAATAGCCCTGCGAATCGAGTTCTGGGGCGATGAGATCGAGAGGATTGTGGAAGTAGATAGCCTGACCGGTGAGTTATTAGCAGAGAAAGATTCGGTGGATATATTCCCGGCCAAACATTTTGTGACCTCACGTGATAAACTGCTCCTTGCCATGGAGGATATTAAGATAGAATTGAAGGAGAGGGTGGCTGATCTCAACAGCCAGGGGAAAATAGTGGAGGCTGCCAGGCTGGAGACGCGAACAAATTACGATATGGAGATGCTCACCGAGATGGGCTACTGCAGCGGTGTGGAGAACTACTCGAGGCACCTGCAACGCCGGGTGCCGGGAAGCCCGCCCTGGACCCTGATCAACTACTTTCCCGATGACTTCCTGCTTTTCATCGACGAGTCGCATATGACGCTACCGCAGATACGCGGCATGCACGGCGGCGATATGAGCCGGAAGAAAACACTGATCGACTACGGCTTCCGCTTACCGTCGGCGCTGGATAACAGGCCGTTAAATTTCAGCGAGTTCGAGTCGCTGATAAGACAGGTCATTTATGTGTCTGCTACACCCGGGCCTTACGAGTACAAGAACAGCCAGCAAGTGGCTGAACAGCTGGTGCGTCCGACAGGACTGCTGGAACCCACCATAGAAGTGAAACCGACCAAGAACCAGATAGACGACCTGATACACGAGATAAAGGTGCGGGTGGATAAGGGAGAGCGCTGCCTGGTCACCACGCTCACCAAGAGGATGGCTGAAGAGCTTGCCGATTACCTGCGGGAGATGGACGTCAAGACGCATTATTTGCATTCCGAGGTGGATACGCTGGAGCGGGTTGAGATACTGCGAGATCTGCGGCTCGGCGTATACGATGTTGTCGTAGGCATAAACCTGCTGCGTGAGGGGCTTGACCTGCCGGAGGTCAGCCTGGTGGCGATACTGGATGCCGACAAGGAAGGCTACCTGAGGTCGAAGGATGCATTGATACAGACCATGGGCAGGGCATCGAGACATGTTGACGGGCACGTCATTTTATATGCGGATAAGCTCACCGACTCCATGAAGAACGCCATCGATGAGACCTACCGCCGCCGCAGGGTGCAGGAAGCTTATAACAGGGAGCATGGGATCACGCCACAGGGAATAAAAAAGGCAGTGAAGGACATTACCGATCGTGTCAGGGTCGTGGCCGAGGAGAGGGTAAAATACGAAGCGGCGCCTGTGCCGCCTGATGAGATCGCCAGGCTTATAAAGGACCTCGAAGCCCAGATGAAGAAAGCCGCCAGGAACCTGGAGTTCGAAAAGGCAGCCCTGCTGCGCGACCGTATTGTGGATTTGAGGAAAGACGAGGAATTGCTCTCGCCATTCAGGAAAAGGAAATAATTTGGCGTGAGGGATATAATAGGATAGGCAGGTCGGATATGGAAAAGCTTGGGAAGGCACGTGTTGCCGGCATACTGGATATAATCGCGGGCGTCATCGCGATCATAGGATATGTTGTGCTGGTCAATTTCGGCAGCTTCAGTATCTTTTTCAAAGAAATCCCGGGTTATGTACGTGAGATAGTGTTCGGTGTGTCCGAGCTGCTGGCAATATCCGGGCTGATAGCAATAGTAGGGGGGATTTTTGCTTTGAACAGGAGGGCCTGGAGCATGGCACTGGCCGGCTCGATCGCCGCTTTCTTCGGTTCGCAGTTGCTGGGTATTGCAGCAATCATCCTTACGGCGATTTCTAAGAAGGAATTCAGGTAAACTTAAGCTATCCCTGCTTTTTACCGGGAATAATATCCATCATACTGACCGCGACATCGCAGAACGAGTTTAAGTAATTTATCAAGCTTATACCACGTCTATGCTCAGAGGGAACCTGGACATGGCTTCGCAGCCCCTGGTGGTGATGAGGATGGGGTTCTCGTAGCGGAAGCCTACTCCTTCCTCCGGGCAGGCGTACTGCATGGCGCAGATTAGCATCTCGTTTTTCTGATAGACGTGATCAGGGTTGGTCCAGTACTGGAACGGGCCGTCGTTAAGCCCAATGCGCCACTCGTCGCCCATCATGCCTATGCCGTGCTCAAATCCCGGTACCATGTAGTCTTGGAATCCACGCTCCTCGGCGAAGGCGAGCAATTCATCGGCCAGCCTGGTTGGCGTAATACATGGTTTATATGTTTTCAGGCACAGTTTGATTAAATCGACGAAGTTCTTCGCATGCCATAGCTGCCTCTTGGTGGCCTTGCCCAGGAAGTAGTTATGCGAGTGATCGCCGAGGCCCAGCCTGAACATGGCGTGCAGGTCGACCATTAGCGGTTCGCCCGTCTTTAGTTTCCTTCTGCTTGCCGGCGTGCAGGCGCCCGCCGCCAGACCGGTCCTGTAGCCCGAGGCAATCTCGTTCCCGCCGGTGAAGGACCACTCCCACTCGCTGCCTGCCTTGCGCATGGCGTAAGCAGCCAGCCCCCCTATCTCGGTTTCTGTCATACCTGTGTAACCGCCGTTCTTGATGGCATTAAGAACCGCTTTGTGACCGATATCCACGATGCGCGAGGCTTCCCTGAAGCGGTTGATGGTGCCCTCATCCTTGATCAGCGAAAGCTCGTCTATAATATCGTGGGCGTTTTTAAAACTGGCCCTGGGGAGGGCCGCCTTCAGTACCACGTATTCGAACAGCGTCAGATGCCCTTCCGGCAGATATGTCCCCATGCCGGTCTCCATCCCTACGATTCCCTTGCCACCTTTCAAATGCGGCTTTATCAATTGGACGAGCAGTGATACCTGGTCTTGCCCTCCCATAGGCCCGTAGCCCAGGATGTGGTCCTGATCCAGCCACGAATCATCGGCCACACGCGCGGCGTCAATTACGAATGTGATGGCTGTGGGCAGACCTGCAGGTGGTATAACAATATATGATCGCCAGGGGCAGAAGGCGTCGAGCGTCCAGGAAAGCGTGCGCAGGCGGGAACCAAAGTAAACATCGATGCCCCGCCTTGCCATCTCCTTCTGTATGGACTTGATACGTTTGGGAAAATCGATATAATAGGGATCGTCTCTAGCCAGCTTTTTATCAGGCATTTCTTTTCCTCCCGTTTCTTAAAACTCGGTTGGCACGGTGGCAATTACCTCATTGAGGCGGTCAACCGTCGGAGATAATGTCAGCGCCTTAACCAGGTTGCCTTTGAGGGTCATCTTGCCGGACATGAGCGCTGCCCTTGCTTTGAGTTCCGCCCGGGAAATTTTAGCAAAGAGATCGTAATCTGCGGTTATTGAGAACTCGGCCTTGGGCAGAGTGCCCTCTACGACGGAGACGGATTCGACCACGCCGTTGGTGAGCTTGTAGAAAACAGCCCAGGTCTTGCCGTCCGGGCATTTGGTGTTAATAGTCAGCATCGATGAGTTGATACGCTTCATCTTCTCGGGAGTAAGCTCCTTCTTACACCTCCTCGTCACTTCGTCCGCCCATTCCTTGCTCAGGTACTTAAATTTCTTCTCAGGCATGTAAGCCCCTCCTTTAAATTATTGCTGCTTTAAAAAATCGATAATGAGGCTGTTTACCTTATCCGGTACCTCTACCTGCGGGTCGTGGCCGATGCCGTCGAGTTGCTTGAAATCCAGGTTGGGCATTGCTTTCTTTATCTCCTGCACCATCTCAGGCGTGATATCCTCGTCCAGGGTACCCCAGATCAGCAATATCGGCCTACTCTGCTTGCCGACGGCCTGGTAATCAGAGCGGTAATCTGTGGTAGCATCGCTGCGGAACATCGATAGAGTGGCGCGCTCGAAGCCCTTGTATTGGGTTTGTTCCCTGAACATCTTTTCATAATCGGCAGCCCTGGGCGATTTCTTCATCAATTCGGCAGCCCGTTTTGCAATGCTGTTGGTGGCGATCAGCCGCATCATGAATTCGCCCCAGACCGGCGGGCGCAGTATCTTGATGTTGGAATCGTTCTTAATCGAGTTGATAACCGGGTCGACCAGCGCCAGCTTATTCACGCGGTCGGGATGGTTGGCTGTGAAATCTACGGCCAACCCGCCGCCCATCGATAGCCCCACAAGGTCGACCGACTGTTTTATCCCGAGGGCATCCAGCAGGTTGAGCAGTTGCTTGCGGTAGAACTCCTGGCTGTAGTCGGCCACGGGCCTGTCCGAATAGCCCTTGCCGTAGAGGTCGTATCGCAGCACGCGGAAGCCAGCGTTAGCGAGAGCATCTACCTGCGCGTCCCAGACGTACATTGGTATGGTAGAGCCGTGGACGAGGACAACTACCTGGCCTGTTGCAGGGCCTGTGAGATCGTAATGGATAACCCCATCCGGGAGATTAATGAAGGAGCCGCCTAGCTGTGCACGTGTGGTATCGTTAAGGTCTTTCTTTTCAATATCAGCGGCGGCATAGATGGACATGGGTGTGATTACAACCATGAGGATGACAACGGCAATGATGACCCAATTCCACCTGCTCAGGGGCTTTTTAGCACCAGCCATAAAGACACCTCCCCGGAAAATCGAGATGTGACAAGTTTATATTTGTTTGGGGATAGCGTCAAGGCCAGGCTTTTTCAGTCTCGGGAAAGACTAAGGCGGAATTCAGAGTACTGATAGAGCCTTACGAAGGCGCGCGACGCCCTCTCCGGGGTAGGGAAGGCCAGAACCCTGCCTTCCGCCTGCAGTTCTTTGGCGCACTCGAAGTTATAAGGCCCGGTAAATGCAGCTATCAAAGGCTGGTGTGGGTACCTGGTTACCAGCTCGGTCAAAAGCTGACCCGTTTCCTGTCCCATTTCAGGAGTGGGAACTATCTGGATAAATATTATGCCGCCAAATCCCTCATCCGCTAAAAGGGCTTCCATTACATCTCTCATTAAACGTGGCCGATTATCAGACCCCATCACCATGGGCCAGTAATCCAGGGGGTTGCCTATGGCCAGCCAGTCGGGGGCCATTTTCTGTATTTTCGTCCGGGTGTTTTCAGACAGTTTTCCGATTTTTAGTTTGGAGTTGCGCAAACCGTCCAGCGCCATGATGGCGGTACCCCCGCTGAAGGTAGCCACAGCGATATCCGGCCTTTTCATCAGGGGGAGCATACTGAGAGCCCTGGTAACATCTACCAGCTCTTCGAGGCTGTCCACGCCGATGATGCCCGCCTGTTTCATGGCCGCTTCCCAGATTTCGTTTTTACCTGCCAGCGACCCGGTATGCGACTGAGCTGCTGTGGCCGCCTGCTGACTCCTGGCTGTTTTCAATGCAATGATGGGTTTCTTACAAGTGATGCGGCGTGCCGCATTGAAAAATCTCCGTGCGTCTGTCATACCTTCAATGTGGAGCACGATGATATTAACCTGGGGATCGTTCTCGAAGTACTCGAGACAGTCGCTGAAATCGACGTTGCAGATGTTGCCCACGTCGATGCCCTTTCCCACGAACCTGTACTCTGAAACGCAGTTGAACAGCATCCCTGACTGGCAGATGAGCCCCACGGGGTTTCTTTGCATGTAGAGCCTGGCGAAGGAGGAACTGAAGTTGGTGAACACACTGGCGCTGCCAAATGTGTTAGGTCCCAGTATCCTGCAACTGGTTGAGTCGGCTATCTCTGCTATTTCTTTGTATAGCCTTTTCCCCTCTTCATCGCCGGCATCGGTGAATCCCTGCGTGACTATGCTGATGCACTTGATGCCTTTTTCGGCGCAGTTCCTGACATGTCCCGGTACCTGGGAACGTGGTGTCACTATCACCGCCAGGTCGACAGCATCTTCGACATTTTTGATTGAAGGATATGCTTTTACGCCCAGTATTTCTGTTGCATTGGGGTTTACGGGGTAAATCCTGCCCTT
>CAYLRS010000002.1:0-19230 GCA_964385895.1 uncultured Dehalococcoidales bacterium | reverse complement strand
CAAAATGACATAAATAGTTCAATAAGGGGAGGGTATGTTTGTGTTCGAGAAGCTTTTTGAACCGATTGAAATTGGTCCTGTAGAGGTTAAAAACAGGATAGCGGCTGCCCCGATGGGAGTCGGCTGGCTCAAACCGGATGGATTGGTTACGCAGGAATTCCTTGCGCATTATGCAGCCAAGGCTATTGGTGGTGTGGGCTTGATAATTAAAGGCAATGTCTGGGTAAATGAGTGGGCTATGGGCGATGCAACTACCCACTTGCGGCTTTACGATCCCATCAAGCATCTGCCCGGTATTTCGGATTTCGCTGAGGTTATTCATGCTTGTGGTGCGAAATTAATCCTTCAGCTTAGCACCGGATGGGGTTGCCAGGCGCATGGTGCGCAAGATCCAAATACGCCGTTGCCCGCCACTCCTTCCGGTATTACATTAGAACCAATTAAGTTGGAAAACGTGCCTAAGGGGTTCAAGCTGCTGACTCTCATGCATCCACCTGCCGTAAGAGCAATAACGGTTGAGGAAATAAAGCAGCAGGTAGCTGCTGTAGGCAAGTCCGCGTTCATGGCATTTCTGGCCGGTGTGGATGGAGTTGAGATACATGGTTGTCACGGATATCTTGTCCACCAGTTTCTATCACAGCGTTTTAATAAGAGGACTGATGATTACGGTGGCAGCCTGGAAAACCGTATGAGGTTTCTGGTGGAACAGGTTCAGTCAATCAAAGCGTCTGTAGGCAACAATATAGCTGTGGGCGTCAGGATAAGTGGTGATGAGCACATGCCTGGCGGACTTGAGCATAGAGAAGTAAAAATGGTCTGCAAGAGGATGGAAGAACTCGGAGTGGATTACATCCATCTTTCCGATGGCTGCTATGAGGCAATGAAGTATTTTGAACCTGGGGATGATGACACCGCCGAGCATGTGGCAAGCCATGCTGCCTCGTTGAAAAAAGTGCTGAAAATACCTATCATAACACCTGCCATTCATGATCCATATCAGGCTGAGCGGGTGGTAAGTGAAGGTAAAGCGGACATGATATCAATGGCCAGGCAGCTTATCGTTGACCCGGAGTGGGCCAACAAAGTAAATAAAGGGAATATCAAGGCAATAAAGCGCTGCACACGCTGTAATGTCTGTTTTCAGCGTCGCGTTCTCAATCTGACTATAAGGTGCCCATTGAATCCTAACGCTGGAAGGGAAATCTGCATAAAGAAATACAGGGATTTGCCGCTTCTTAAAAAGGCCTACGTTCCCAATCTGAAGAAAATACTGAAATTAACCGCTGGAATCGAAAATTGGGATGAATGAACATGTCGGAATACAAGACGTTGATCTATGAGCCAGGCAGGATAACACGCATCATCAATAATCAGCCGCAGTTCCATAATAAGTTTGGTTATGAATTTCAAGATGAATATACAGATGCCTTGAAGCGGTTTGATCAGGATCGGGAAGCTGTGGTGGCCGTAACTTTGGCCGTGGGACGAAACTTTTCAGCAGGTGGCGATATGCGCGCCTACTCACAAAAACAATCCTGGGATTTCGATAGTTCCTACCAATATACTGAGGAAACATGGCGCTATGAGCAAGAAAGAATGGGGCGTATTTTTAATTCCATTGTGGACTGCAGAAAACCTATGATATGCGGTGCCCAGGGGATTATGGTGGCCAATGGCATGTTTTTAGCTCTTGCCCAGGATATAACCATAATGTCTGAAGATGCTTTTGTAGGTGTTCCAATAATAAGAGTGTCCGGAGGAGGAGGAGGGTTAGAGTCAGACCTGGGATATCGTTATGCAATGGAATTTTTCTCAACTGGATGGAACACGAGCGCACAGGAGCTATACAGGCGGGGAATTATTAACCGGGTGGTACCTCTCGCGAAGCTGGAAGAAATGGTAATGAAATACGCCAACATAATAGCCTTGATGCCGTCAGAATCCTTGAAATTAATAAAAAACAGCCTGAGATTTAGAGCGTACTTAAGTGGGGCTTTTGAGACCAATTTGTTCAGCCGTGAAATGAATCTCACTGCTCACCTTGCTTCAGAAGCAGAAGGCAGGGAGAGAGAATTTTATAAAATGATCTTGGAGAAAGGTATGCGAGCAGCTTGCGATGTACGGGACAAGCCCTTTGAAGAGTACGGCTTCTCTCGATATAAAGCGAACGAAATCGATATATAGATTACGGAGATTCACAAGTATTTTGAATATTCAGGAGTCGATAAATGTCTGACTATAAAACCATTATTTATGAGCAGGGACTTATAACCAAAATAATCCATAATGAGCCGGAAACAGGGAATACATTTAATGAAACTTTCCAGGAAGAGTATGTCGATGCTCTCAAAAGATTTGAGTGGGATAAGGAATCCAGCGTTGCCCTGATAACGGCGAGAGGCAAAGATTTCTGCACAGGGATTGACCTATCTAGGTATATTGGCAATCATAAGGAAGCAGAGAAATTCTCATATTATACAGAAGTTGACTGGCGCTATGAATATGAAAAGCTAACGAGTATATTTCTATCCATCTGGGATTGCAGGAAGACTCTAGTGTGTGCAGCGCAGGGAGCCTGTCTGGATATTGGGGAGGATTTCCTGCTAGCTCATGACGTTATCATTATGGCGGAAGATGCCTACATCGGTGCACCTATGATGCGGCTTTCTAAAGCTGGTTTCGGCCTCTTGGGTAATTTCGTAGGATACAGGATTGCCATGGAGCATTACCTGACAGGCTGGAATATGAGTTCGTCCGAACTTCACCGTCATCATGCTATTAACCGGGTCGTTCCGACTGAAAAGCTGGAAACGGCCGGAGAGAAATATGCCAAGATCATTTCTTTTATGCCAAGAGAGGGGCTTAAGATAACGAAGAACTCCATTAAATTCAGTATAAACAGGAGGGGCGCACGCGAAAGTATTATTTATAACATGGGTATGAACATTGACGGGCAAATGGCTTCAAAATACCAGGGCCCTCAGATTGAATTCTATAAGGCACTGGCAGAAAAAGGAGTTGAGGCCGCACTTCAACTGCGGGATAGCCCTTATGAATTGTACGGGTATGATAGGCAAAGGGTCACTGAGATATAAGTGCTTATTTTATAGGAGGGTTGTTACTATGAATATGCGGGGCAAACAATATGAGGTTGGAGGCAGGAGTGCCAAGCTTATTCTGACTATTCTGCTATTACTTTACCTTGTAAACTGGGCAGATAGGTCAGTACTTGCGGCGGTATTGGAACCCATGAAAATCGATCTGGGTTTGACTGACACACAGGCCGGTCTAATTCAATCTGTATTTTTACTTGGTGTAGGTTTATTCATGTTTCCAGTTGCTATTCTTGTTGAAAGATGGAGCCGACGTAAAGCTATTGGACTTATGGCCATAATTTGGAGTTTCGCCACGTTTGCTACTGGGTTGGGTCGGAATTTCATACAGGTATTTTTAACCAGAGCAGCAGTTGGTATTGGCGAGGCAGGTTTTGCTACAGGAGGTGTTGGGTGGCTTTCCTTTGCTTTTCCCAAAGAAGTTAGGGCACGTATTGTAGGGATTTTTAATATCGGTATCCCTGTTGGCAGTGCAATTGGCTTGCTGGTTGGCGGTTTTATTGCCACGCAAACAGGCGATTGGCGGATAGCGTTCTACGTATTTGCTATCCCTGGTATTATTCTGGGTATCATAACTCTTTTCCTGCCAGACTACGCGATCTTAAAGGAACAGGAGACGGGAACCGATTCCGGCTTTTTTAAAAATTTATTCAGAATGTTTAAAGTCAGGTCATATGTCTTTAATATAATTGCATGTTGTCTCTGGATGTTCCTTGCATTCTCGTTATTGGGCTGGACACCCGCTTTGCTTATTCGGGCCTATGGGATGACTCCTGCATTAGCCGGGTCCATTGGAGGTGCACTGGGTTTGATGGCCATAGTAGGAGCCCCGCTGGGCGGATTTCTGGCAGATGTCATGCAAAAACGCTATAGAAGCGGGCGTGTCCTGTATATGGCTGTCACAGTAATTATATGGGTTTTACTAACGCTGGCATTTTTAATGGCAATTGGTCTTCCTATTCCTATCCTCATCACAATCGGGATATTTCAAGGCCTCGTTGGTGCATCATTATCGCCCATTTCCCAGGTTCTATGGTCAGATGTACTTCCAGCGCGATTCCGGAATTCTGGATTCGGGATGGCTGCGTGCATTTCCTTTTTATTTGGAGCTATGTGGGGACCTTATTTTACCGGTGCCATATCTGATGCCCTAGGTGGAGGAGCTGGAGGCCTGAAAACTGCATTTTATTTCATGCTGCCCATCGCATTACTTGCAGCTTTATTCTATTTCATTGCCATGAAGTATTATCCAGCAGATAGTGAAAAGGTTAGCGATATAGTAATGTCAGAAAAATAACTGAATCGATAAAGCACTTTGCAAGATGGGAAGCTGCTTCACTGATCTATATTTATTTAGGGAAAAAAGGATTAACGATGTTGTCCTGCTGAAAGAGCCGGATATGGTTCCATTTTTCCCCCTGGCATCACTTTATGCACCCTGGTACGCGGGTGTCTCTTTCAAAGAGGCATACGAAGAACCGTCTGCTTGGCTTAATGCACACATGAAGATGAACCAGGAACTTCAGCCAGATCTTTTATTCAATGCCACCAGTTTTTTATCGTCACAGGTATATCAAGCACTTGACCTTAAGCAACTAGTCTGGCCTGGCCACGGCATATCCGAAAACACGCCACATCAATACATTGAGGCAGAGTATTTGCTTGAGAAAGAATATGATGAATTGATTAATGACCCATCCGACTTCGTCATCCGGAAATACTTGCCACGTACTTTAGGCAAGATGGCTCCCTTTAGCAAGTTACCACCTATATCGGTCTTTTTATTTGGGTATCCAGCTATTGAGTTGGTTACGTTGTTAAATACGACCGGGATGCAGGAAGCATGGAAAGCCCTGACCAAAGCAGGTGAAGAAGCCAGTATTTGGGTTACAGCACGTTTGAAGTATGAACAGGAAATGACTAAACTCGGTTTCCCGCTTTTTACTAAGGGTCGCGCCACTGCTCCTTTCGACTTTATAGCAGATTTCTTGCGTGGCATAAAAGGTTCAATGATGGACATTCACCGTGTTCCTGATAAACTGCTGGCTGTGATGGATAAAGTGTATCCGCTGATTTTGTTGACAGCTTTGACTATGGCTAAAATGGGAAATAATAACCGAGTTTATATACCTCTGCACTGCGGTGCAGATGGGTTCATGTCTGAAAAGCACTTCGATAAATTTTATTGGCCTCAGTTGAAGACACTCGTATTAGATTTAATCAGAGAAGACATGATGCCGTGCCTGTTCTACGAAGGCAATTGGGATTCCCGTTTAAAATACCTCGCAGAATTGCCCAAGGCTAAAACAATCGGTATGTTCGACCGCACTGACCTAGCCAACGTAAAAAAAGTACTTGGTAACGTAATGTGCATATCTGGCAATATGCCAGCCGACATGCTTAAATACGGTACGGTAGAACAAGTAGAGAAATATACGAAACTGTTGATCGAAACTGCCGGAGAAGGTGGCGGTTTCATAATGTCTAATGCAGCGATCATGGATAACGCTGAACCGGAACTGGTGCGTGCCTGGCGAGATGCCACGCGTAAATACGGAGTTTATTAACCGGGAAGACATACCAAATAAAGGAATCTTATTTGTATGGACAGCGACCGGAAAAATATCCTGTATGACACCAGACCGCTTGGCTACCTGCCCATGCACAGGTTTAAGCAAGTAATTCGACCCACAAATATCATTACCGATAATATTTCGCGTATTCCCATGCGCGAAATTCCTCTCTTTAAGGCAGCATTTGGTGATTACGGGCCATCGATACAACAAAGAAGATTAGGAGGCAAGAAAGAACCGATCGTACGGGCTATCCAGGAAGTTCTCCTGGAACTCGCTCCTGTGAGAGAAGGGTGTATAGTGGAATCAAGGCCTCCCATAATTGAAGACCCTGAAAATGAATTTGTAAGGAAAGCGCTGGCTTTTTTGCCAGTAAATGCAGACCGAATTTCAGCTACAAAAGCTCCGGTACCTGACAATCCGCTTGTCCTGACACGACATATCAAATGCCTGGGTTATATTCTACGAGCCGACATAGTTGGAGTGTGCAAGATCCCTGAGTATGCCTGGTATAGTCAGGATCTCCAGGGGAATCCAATTCAGAAAAATTATGAATACGCCATATTATTTGTCTTCGGAAAGCACTTGCCTACGGTCGAGGCTTCAACCGGATTTGACTGGATAGTTGAAACATTGAGTTATGAAGTCTACCTGCATTCTGCTTTCGTCTCTCGTGTCGTGGCTGAGTATATAAAAAACTTGGGCTATGCAGCTTCAGCACAGCACACACTCAAAATGGGAGGAGCACAGGGGGGATTCGAGGGGATGCTGCCACCGCTTTTACTATGGGCCGGTATAGGCGAAGTCTGCCGGGCCGGTATTATTCTTAACCCATATCTCGGGGCAGACTACAAAGCTTCAGCCGTGCTGACCAACCTCCCTCTAATACCTGACGGGCCCATTGATTTCGGTTTACAGGACTTCTGCTATCACTGCAAGCGATGTGCCGATGCCTGCCCCAGCAATGCAATCTCTCACAGCGATAAAGTGATGTATAACGGCTATGAGACATGGAAGATAAATGAGAAACGCTGCACTAGCTTTAACATCATGAATACGAAGGGTTCTTTCTGTTTGATGTGTACCAAGGTATGCCCCTGGACGCGGCCTACGACCTGGGAGCATAACCTTGCTCGGCATGCTTTTAAGCGTTCCTCAATAGCGCGCCGCGTCTCAATCTGGGCTGAAAAATACCTGCATCACGGCGAACCCCATTACCAGGAGAAATGGTGGTTTGACCTTGCTAAAAGCAACGGCGGTTACCAGGTACCGCCAAAGGCATCCGAATAGTATGCAGGTATAATATTTTAGCAGGACAGTAAATGAACATTGAACGGCTTGACGAAAGAGATGTAATTCTGCGGCGTGTCCTTATGCTCCCGGGGTCTGAGGAATACAAGGCATATTATTCAATGCATCCCCAGCTTGAAGAACGCGATGAGAAGCTAAGATCGTATGTAAATCCGTTTATCTCGATGGAAATTAGGAAAAGAACATTTCCCGAGAAGCAAATGACCTCCCTGCTTGCTCCCGATGATATGACGGTTGCATTATTCCTGGCTGATAAGGTCGATGGCTTTGTAGCGCCTAACAGGGTTGACATGAACCCGGTCAAGATGCCCCGACTGATCAAGGGATACGCACATCAACTAGGCGCCGATCTGGTTGGGATTGCTGAATTAAACGAGAACTGGGTATATTCGCACAAGGGAGGGGCTGTCACAGGAAGCGATAAGTGGGGTGCTCCTATAGAGCTTAATCACAAATATGCAATCGTTATGGCCTATGCCATGCATTGGGAGTTTATCAGTGCCAGCAGGGCACCTTCCCTGGTAACGAGAGTGGATGTCCAATCGATCTATGACCATATGGCTTTTGCTGCAGTTAGGATGGCGGCTTATATTAGGAGACTGGGTTATGCAGCCCGTGCCCAGATAGTATCAAATTACCAAGTGCTGCTTGTGCCGATTGCGGTGGATGCAGGCCTCGGTGAGCTCGGCAGGATGGGTTATCTTTTAACAAAGGAATTCGGGCCGGCCGAACGGCTCGTGGCCATCACCACCGACCTGCCACTCATTCCGGACCAGCATACGGACATTGGGATACAAGATTTCTGTGAGAAATGTAAAAAATGTGTGATGCCTGCCCTGCCCGTGCTATCCCGGCGGAGAAAGAGGTCGTCAGGGGCGTGCCTAAAGGGAAGATAAATGAGGAGCGTTGCTTTGCCTACTGGAATGCAAAAGGGGTTAACTGCATGCAGTGCATGGCAGCCTGCCCATGGTCTAAGCCCGATAGATGGCCACACCGCCTAATCCGTGAAATGCTGAGCAGGCGTTTGATCTCTCCAAGATTGCTGGTCTTTGGCGAAGATCTCGTTTATGGCCGCAAGCCAAGGCAACAACCGTACCCTGATTGGCTGGATTACGAGGGCGAAGGTAAATATCACGGGCCAGCAGCCTCTCGAATTCCTTGTCGGAGAAGGTGGGGGCCACCTTCTTGGGCACCCTGGGGACCTTGACCTTGAGCATGGGGTTTTCATCCAGCAGCCCCTCCCGGTGCAGCGTGCTGAAGAAGGCCCGTATGCCCCGGACATAGGTCTCCACCGTCTGCGGGCTGAGGGTATCCTGCTGGGGTCTGACAATGGGGTGTTGCCTGAAGCGGCGGCTGCCCTGCAGCTCGATGATGAAGCGCCGCAGGTCGTCCGCGCTGGTAGTGGCTATCTCCCGGTCGCCGCCCAGGAAGTTCATGAAATACTTCATGCTGGCCAGGATCCACTCCATTGTCCGCGGGCTTTTGACCTTGGCCCGGGCACAGATGGAGTAGGCGGCCATCGCCTCGCTGATTGTGATCATATGCCTGTCCTTACACAGACAGCTTAACAGACTGGTGGGGGTATGGCTACGACTTTGCGCGACTTTGCGTAGGGAGCTTACCTGAAAAGCAGGTGTTCATGTATCGCCTTGCCCGAGCTCAGGCTTGATACTCCTTCAACTTCAGCCTCGATGATATAGTCACCCAGAAAACGCCAGTGGTATTGGTCCCACTCCGATATTTTAGGCAGCTTATCCCTTTCTACCACACTGGTAGTATGGATCTGGCAGCGGAATTGGACTTCTCCTCCGGCACGGTTCTGTAAAATAATTTTGCCTGGCAGCGGTTTGCCAGTCAGCCCGCAAAGCTCCTCCTTTTCTATTACTAGTTCGTACTCGTTTGTTATCAGGACTGGCTTATTGTCCTTGGCGAGGAGTAACCGGGATATGATTGGTTCACTCTTATTGACCGGGAAGAGCCAGTAATATATTACGGTGAAATGCGGGTCATATAAGCGTCCCCAGTACCACCCACTGAAACAATCATATATATTTGAGTTTCCCCAGTTTTTATCATGATAGCCCTGCCCGGCTACAGGGATTACGGTGTCATCTATGTGGATAGTACCTTCAACATCAGACCTGGGAGCAGCAATAACCCATCCCTGCCTTTTCTTCTCATTAGCATAAAGATATCCTGTTCCGCCCTGTTTCCAGCCAGGAATTTTTCTATGGTAAGTTAGTTCCACGCCAACCTTCCGCGCGTGCATTGAAATAATATATTTATTGTCTTCCTTGCGGGCGAAATTGTTTCCCATTATTACATCACAACGATCCGAACTGCTATAGCATTCTTTTTTATCTATCGCCGCCATACCGATGTGTTTTTGGCCATCGGGAGTGTAAATGAAGATTTGCACAGTGGGGATGCGTGGTCTAATAAATGCATTACGCCAGTGAAATGTAGCAGCGCATGAATATCCATTGTCGAACCTGGCATCAAAATACCACCACTCATAGTATTCCTCGTTGTCATGGGGATGAAGAGCGTCGTCATTATCACGGAAACCACCCAGTGACACTTCTGCCATTTACTCAGTCCTTTGAAGAGATTTAATTCTCATTAGAATACCACAATTTAAGACTTTTGAAATTTCCCCAAATCACTGGCTGATTGAAACCATGGAACCTTCGGGGGTTTTACTCACGTTAATCAGGACAGGGAATTTATCCTTCAGTTCTTCCAGATGGGTGATAATGAATATTTTTTCGAAGTCGTCCTGGATCGAGTTGATAGCCTCTATCAGTTTTTCCAGGCTTGAGCTATCTTGAGTGCCGAAGCCCTCATCAATTATCAGTATCGGAAGCGATGCCCCTGCTCTTCTGACAAGTAGTCTGGAAATTGCTATGCGCAGGGCAAGATCGATTCTAAATGCTTCGCCACCGCTGTACATCTCATAGTTCCTGGTTCCCAGTTCATCTGCTATCTTGATATCAAGTGTTTCTATGATGTCTCCCTTCTTAGTGCCCCGCTGGGTTTCAAGAGTAAGGGACATCCTGTTATCAGTCATTTTACCCAGCAGAAGATTTGCCTCATTTCCAATCTCAGGTAGAGCCTCCTCAATGAGAATTGCCTGGATTCCCTTTTTACTGAAAGCTTCAGCAAGTTCTGAGAATGTTTTGCTATCCTCCCTGCAAAATTGCAGCAGGTTTTCCTTTTCTTGCCTTTCAATAGAGAGCAAATCCAGCTGCCTTATTTTTTCCTTTAATTCCGCGATGCGGTCCCTTACTTTTCTTTCCTGCAATAGTATTGATTCCTGCTGTCTCTCCAGGTTTTGCAGCTTTTCGATAACCTGCGGCAGTGTGGATATGCTTGCCTCCAGTTGGCCGCAGTTATCGTTTAGTTCCTTTATCAGGTTATTCAAGCGGGAGATATCTTTTTCGGTTTCGTCCCTTGCCCTGATTTCTGCTTCCAGCCTGAGTTCTGCTTGAACCAGTTCCTGCTTCAGAATCTCAAACTCCTGCAGTGCCAGTTTTTTCTGTCTGATTTCCTCGTGCCTTGCCACATTATATCCCAGTGCCTTTTGCTCATATTCCAAACGTGCACGGTCATTGTGCTCTCGTACCTCAAAGTTCCTGTTTCTCCAGTCATCTTCAAGCTTGTGTAATCTCTGTTTGTGTAAAGTCAGTTCCTCGCCCGCGCTCTGAGACTCGGCCAGCTCTTTTTCAGTGACAGCTATGATTTGCCTTAACTTGTCCCTTTCAGTCTTAAATAGGGTTTCTTTCTGCTTGAGTTCTTTATCCAGTGAAGTGAATTCTACCTTTGCGGTGGCGATTTTACTGGCGTTATCATTGAATTGAGCTGACTTCTGCTGTAGTTCCAAATTTAAGTTTGTCTCAATCCTGGCATGGCCTTCGGGTCCAAGCTCGGATTCGCAAAGCGGGCATGTAGCACCAGCGTGCGTCATAATCTCAAGCTTACGTTTAAGTTCCTCTATAGAAGAAGACAATTGGGAGTTAGAGGTTGATAAGGAACTCAGGGTTGAAGTCAGTTCACCAAGTTGTTTTCTTTTAACTTCGATTTCATCCTCTATTTTTTCCAGTGCTTGCTGCTGCTTGTGCAATTCTGAGAGTGTGTTTTGAAGTCGCGGTAAGTTTTTATGCCTGGTTTCCAGATCGATCAGCCGTGCCTGTATTACCTTGCGCTCGCTGTTATACAGGTTCGTGGCCGAAGTTATCAACTGTTCCAGCTTGGTTTTACGTTCAACAAGATCAAGATAAACCTTCAATTTCTCATTGAACTGCTCTTCCTCGTTGATGACCGCCCTGAGTTCCGAGTATCCTTTTTCAATAGATTCCTTCCGTGTAATAACTTTGTTGAATTTCTCTATATTGCTGATTTGAGTGGCCATGAGCTGCTGGCGTGAATGCAACTCCTGTTTCCTGCTTGTGACCTGTTGCTGAGTCAGAGATATTTGCTCTTTCTTAATATTCAAGGATTCTTTCCGGAGCCGGAGTTCGGATAGTTCTGTATCCAGCTTGCCTTTATTTTTTTCTATACTATCCAGCTCGTCAAGCACTTTATTTAAAGCCTGATCGTATATGGATTTTTCGTTAATCCTGGAACCCAGGTTGGCAATGTCCCTTTCAAGGGTTTCCTTTTCCAGTTTTTTCCTATCGGCGTTCGCCTTTGCCAGTTTTTCCAGTTCGTCGTAGAAAGAAAGGTCGAGTATGTTTGCAAGGATTTCCTTACGTTCTCCCGGCCTTTTGGTACTGAATTCATTTGCTCTCCCCTGAAGCAGCATGGCGCTGTTGATGAATGTCTGGTAGTCAAGGTGGAGTAGACTAATTATTTTTCGCTGGGTCTCAGTGCGGTTCTGTTCTGAAATGGATTTGAAAACTCCGTTGTCATATGATTGCAGTTCCAGGATGCCCTGTCCTGGCTTGGACGAAGAAGACCTGGCTTGCTTGCGTATAACACGGAAACGCCTTTCATCGAGAATGAATTCCAATTCTACTTCCATTTCATTCTGACCAGTGTAGATTAACTCGTCATTTGATTTAGCGCGAGATTCTCCCCATAATACCCATGTAATTGCATCAAAGATAGCTGATTTGCCGCTGCCGTTGTCTCCGCAAAGGCAGGCAACATGCATCCCGTCTAAATTAAGGGACGACACGTTATCCCGGTAACACATGAAGTTTTTCAGTGTAAGCTTACTAGGAATCAATTTTCTATCTCCGGATACTTCAACCCTAATCCTGGAACACCCCGGGGTTTTTGTCTATGAAATGTGATATTCTTAATCCGAGAAGTCCTGAAAATAGATCCTTATCCGGTATGGTTTTGGTAACTGGTAGTCCTATTTTATCATACAAACAACTAAATTAACTGGTATGGTATAAGTTAAGAAAGGGATCATATGTTTGAAGTACTAACTGAGAAGCTGACCAAGATATTCAGCAGCCTGGGTAATAAGGGCAAACTTACCGAGAAGGAAATCGATGAAGCTCTAAGGCAGATACGGTTGGCACTGCTCGAAGCCGACGTGAACTTCAAGGTTGTTAAGAGCTTTTTAACCGGGGTGCGTGAGAAAGCGGTGGATGCCAAAGTACTGGAAAGCCTCACTCCCATGCAGCAGATCGTAAAATAGTTAATGAAGAACTGGTTAATATACTGGGCAAGGAACCTGCAAAATTAGAATCATCTCATAAACCCCCCACTGTAATTATGCTTGTTGGCTTGCAGGGTGCGGGAAAGACAACCACGGCAGCTAAGCTTGCTATGCATCTCAAGCAGTCGAACCAGAGAGTACTGCTTGTAGCCGCTGACACTCGAAGGCCAGCAGCAATCGATCAGCTAAGAGTGCTGGGTGGCCAGTTAGATATACCTGTTTATGCGGAGGACAGCGAATCTGACCCTTTACAAATTTGCCGCAATGCCTTGAAAAAGGCCGATGAGCTGGGGTCGACCTGGGTGGTTATTGATACGCAGGGCCGATTACACATCGACGAGGCTTTAATGAAAGAGCTTGTCATTATGAAAAAGGCGATCACGCCAGAAGAAATATTGCTGGTGGCAGATGCCATGACCGGGCAAGATGCGGTAAATATGGCGGATGAATTTAATAAGAACCTTGAAATTACTGGATTAATTCTGACGAAAATGGATGGTGATGCGAGGGGAGGTGCTGCTCTTTCTATTAAGTTTGTCACTGGTGTTCCCATCAAGTTCATAGGGATGGGCGAAAAAACAAACGCCCTGGAGGTATTTTATCCGGATAGGTTGGCATCACGTATCCTGGGGATGGGTGATATGCTGACGCTAATTGAAAAGGCGGAGAAAACATTCGACAAGCAGAAGTTGGAGCAGCTTGAATCAAAGCTGCGCAAATCCGAGTTCGACCTGGAAGACCTGCTTGACCAGATGCGGCAGATTAAAAAAATGGGTAGCATCAGCCAGCTTATAGAAATGATCCCCGGGTTTTCAAAAATGACAAAAGGAGTTACAGACAAGGAAAGCCTGGACAGGACAAAAAAGATCGAGGCTATTATTCTTGCCATGACCCCGGAAGAAAGACATAATCCGGATATCATCAATGGCAGCCGCAAGCGCAGGATAGCCCGGGGCAGCGGTACCTCGCCAAGCGATGTCAATCAGCTGCTCAACCAATTCTATAATATCCAGAAGATGACCAGGGTGATAGCCAAGGGCAAAATGCCGCGGAACATAGTGGATATGATGAAACACTGAGAACGTATTTACTTGGCAACCATGGTAACACCTTTTATTATTATTTGCCCGTCGCCTATTGTAACTTCTTTCAAATCCAGCTTCAGTTCTTCCAGGGGGACATTGATTTTAATCAGCATGTTTGCCCAAACCTGAACACCGCTGTCAACACTGTTAGGAATAGGTAATGTACCGAGATAAAAATCTTTGACGATAAACTTCGGTTTGCCGCCATCGATTTCAATCTGTCCGATAACACCTGTTTTCAAAGGTAACCCGGGAAAATTCCAGGCGGTATAAATCATTAAGTAGCCATCATTGAAATTGGTTAATATTTCCTTGGCCGGCAAAGTACCCTCGGCTAGCATCATGACAAGGGTGGAGTTCACCTCTTCTTCAGTTAAAACCAGTTCGATATTTGTTGCCGTTTGCGTACTTTGAGCGGCTGTGACTTCCTTTCGAAGGTTGCTCATTTTTTTATCCATGCTATCAACAGCTTCGGATGACAGGACAACTGGTCTCATGCTCGAGCGGATATCAGGTGTAAGCAATGCAAGAACGTAGCCGATGATCAATGCCATGATAGCAAGTACTGCTACCACGCCCATAAATATTAAAAATCCTTGAAGGATTTTCATAAAATTCCTCCTTGTGACAAATAGAACAGGTGATTATTCGAGGTAGTCTTTAAGCTTCCTGCTTCGGCTTGGGTGCCGCAATTTGCGCAAAGCTTTAGCTTCAATTTGTCTTATTCTCTCACGTGTTACGTTGAATTCATTGCCGACTTCTTCAAGAGTCCTGGACCTACCATCTTCCAGGCCGAACCTCAGAAGTAGCACCTTTCTTTCCCTCTCGTTAAGCTCATTAAGCACCTTTTCAAGCTGTGCTTTAAGTAATTCGCGTGAAGCAGCATCAGCGGGCGGTAAGTTCGACCTGTCTTCAATGAAGTCGCCCAGGTGGCTGTCTTCCTCTTCCCCTATGGGCATTTCCAGTGAAATAGGCATCTGAGAGAGCTTCATGATTTCTCTCACCTTTTCTGCCGATATCTCCATACCCTGTCCGATCTCCTCGCAACTGGGCTCCCGCCCATACTCCTGTGATAGTTTGCGGTTAATTTTAAGCAGACGGTTGATGGTTTCAACCATATGGACGGGAATGCGGATTGTCCTGGCCTGGTCAGCTATGGCCCGTGTTATGGCCTGCCTGATCCACCAGGTGGCATAAGTGCTGAATTTATACCCTTTTCTGTATTCGAATTTCTCGACCGCACGGACGAGGCCTATATTGCCTTCCTGAATTAAGTCGAGGAGCGGCATACCATGCCCCACATATTTTTTGGCCACACTTACAACGAGGCGCAAATTTGAGACAGTAAGTTGCTTGCTGGCCTCTTTGCCTTCCTCGTCAATATGTTCGAACTTAGTCTGAAATTGATGGCAGTTTTTCTCTATCTTAGCTGCAAACCTGGAGTCGGGTTTTTTACTTATGATTTCCTTGAATTTCTCCCAGGTTAGATTCCCATCGATGATGGAAAATATCTCCGGATTCATAATCCTAACATATATGGAAAAATCTACAAGCCTCTTCTCTATTTCAGGCGGCTCGGTATTGAGTTCTTTAGCAATTTTTGCCACTACTTCAGGGTTGATAAATTCGTCTATCGCCTGGTGAAGCTTATGATTGAGAAGTTTTTCTTTGAAGCTCGATTTCCGGCTGATGTTCAGATGTTCGGAAAGTTTGTCTATAACGGTGTCGCAGGCGGCCAGATTCTTTAAAAGCTGGATAATGTAGTCGGAGATGGACGGGAACCGATGCAAATGGGCCCTGTAACTTTCCTTTATGTTTTCGATATATTTATATGGCTCTATCTTGCAGGCCAATTCCCGCTCGAGTTTAGCATTAAGTAAAGGATACTTACCGATTTCGTGCAAATACATTTTGACAGGGTCATCAATAGCCTCGTGTTGAGCGAGTTCGAGTTCTAAAAGCGGTTTTTCTTCTTCGGTCCCTGGTTTCCCCAGCCATTCTTCTTCAGCGAACTCAGCTGGAGCTTCGATGTCGTAGACTGGCAGGGTTTTTTCGTTGTGTAAAACGGGATCTGATTCAAGTTGATCCCAGTGATTCGTCCGTACCTCGAAATCCTCGACGGGCACTTCTGAAACGTGCCGCTCCGAAGCCTTGGGATTAATAGATTTTTGCTCTGTTGCCTTAATTGGGCTTGTTTTTTTATTCTTGATTAACTTTGCCATTTAGGCTCCCTTCGTTCGGCTAAAGAAGCGGCCGCGCTTTTTAAAAATGTCTTTTAACTGCTGGCTCTCATTAATACCATGCTCTATTAATTTGGCCAGTTGCTGATCAGTATCGCCTGTTTGTACTTCTTCAGAAAGAAGCATTTGCTTCTTAATTTCCAGGTTCTTAATATACCTTTCCTGCAGGCGGTTTAAACAATCACCCAAGGCCGATTCCCTTTCCTTCTTGTTTTGCTGTAAAGACGGTGGCAATTGCTGGTTAAAAGTAAGCAGGTAATTGAAATAATCATTTATAGCTGGATCCAATTTCTCAATAATAGCTTTAATATCTGCATTTTCTAGCCATTTTAATAATATATCCTTATTCTCCGGTTGTTCAAAATAATCAGTGGACAGCTTCATACTAATAGGTCTTAAATCCGGGAATCCCAGCAGCAGGGCGAGGCAGTATTCCTCCAATTTACGTGACGAGTCATAGGTTGCCACCGGATGCCTTAACAATTTTCGGAGTGAGTTAATATTTGATTTAGACTCTAATTTTACATAACTAAATAATTCGTCTGTTAAGAATCGAGAGTTAATATTTAATAAATGCGCAAAAACTTCTATATATTGTCCTTTTTTACTCTTGTCGCGTATCTTAGATATGACAGGTATTATTTTAGAGATAATTTCTGATTTATCAATTTTTTTATCGGATTTAATTTTATCAATTTCCTTTTGTAGTATAAAATCATGTATTGGTTTGGCATCGTCAAGTAGCTTAGGCCATAAATCAGGCGTTTCAAATACTACTTGATCCAGATCTTTGCCTTGTGGTATGAAGGCTATCTTGACTTCCTTTTGCAAGTACTCTTCAATATTTTTTAAATCAACCCTACTTAAAAGTGGAATTTGATCATCTATTATTTCTACGCTTCTCGCAGAAGCAATTATCCCGGCTAAATCCGCATCAAGTGCGAGGACTATATTTTTTGTTAATTGTTTTATTAAGGATAGCTGTCTGTCTGTAAGAGCCGTACCCATAGGTGCTAGAGTATTTTCAAATCCATGCTGATGAGCTGCGATTACGTCGATATAACCCTCAGTAATTACTACTGAATCCTTCTGTTTTATGGCAATTCTAGCCCTATCTATTCCATATAGAACGCTGCTTTTATCGAAGAGAATCGTTTGGGGTGAGTTTATATACTTGGGCAGCGAATCATCGAGGGCGCGTCCTCCAAATCCTATAACCCGCCCTTTTATGTCGCGTATCGGGAAGACCAGCCTGTTGCGGAACCTATCATAATAACCCCCGCTTTCACGTACGACCGATAGACCTGCTGCGAGGATATCATCCTCGCGGTATCCCAACTTTTTTAAATGCTCAAGCAAACTGTCCCATCTGGGTAAAGCAAATCCGAGCTGAAAATTCTGGACTGTTATTGACGATAACCCGCGTTTTTGAGCGTATTGCCTTGCAGGTTCCGCTTCGGGAGAGTGTAATAACAAATAATGAAAGTATTCTGCGGCCACTTCATTAATTTTTAACAGTCTATCCTGTTTTTCTTTCTCCTCGGTAGAGACCTGTGTTGTTTGAGGACCCAATTTGACGTTTGCTTTCTCCGCAAGCGAGCGCAGCGTCTGACCGAAATCCATGCTCTCTTTTTTCATCACAAATGTGAATATGTCACCGCCAGTTCCGCAAGCGCCGAAACAGTGCCAGCTTTGCCTGTCGGGGAAAACGAAGAATGAAGGAGTTTTTTCTGTATGGAAGGGGCAATTAGCTTTGAAATTACGTCCGGATTTCTGAAGCTTTACATACTGGGATACGATATCTACGATATCAAGTTTCTGTTTTATTTCGTCTACAACGTTCATCGCTTATTATCTATGCGAAACGAATAAATTTAAAATGTATTTATTGAACAGAGTTTCCTCGCGGTGAGTATAGCATAATGATCGGTCATACCGGCAATATAATCTGTCACCCTGCGCTCCACACTATCCTTATTTTGATTATATTCTGCAGGCAGTATGTGAGGGTTATTGATAAAGTAGTCATACAGAGCTAATATTATTTCACGGGCTTTGGCAACTTCTTCGGTTCCCAGGCTCGGGTAATAGACCCTGGAAAACAAGAAGTCGCGCAACTCATTCGCTGCATCGCGGATTGCATCGGTCATACCTATCATTGGTTTATCCCTATCTCCGGGTCTCATATTTTCCGCAGAGATACTGACTATATCGGATACAAGAGTATTAATTCGTTCTGAGTTTGTACTTCCCAGCATTTGGAGCGGTGAAGCTGGCAAATCTACCTGGGAGATAATACCTGCGCGTATGGCATCTTCGATATCGTGGTTGATATAGGCAACGAGGTCCGCCATTTTCACTATCTGTCCTTCGACTGTGGAAACATTAGTCCATCCTGATTCGGGGATTTCAAGGTCGCCCTTTGAATGATTTAAAATGCCATCCCTGACTTCCCAGGTCAGGTTTAATCCCCTGCCATTTTTCTCAATATGGTCCACGACCCGCAGGCTTTGCTCGTAATGCCTGAAGCCTTCCGGGAGTAACTCATTCAGTACCTGTTCGCCCATGTGCCCGAAAGGCGTGTGCCCCAGGTCATGGCCCAGGGCTATAGCCTCTGTGAGATCCTCGTTCAAATTTAAAGCGCGGGCGATTGTCCTTGCAATCTGAGATACTTCAAGCGTATGAGTCAATCGGGTGACATAGTGATCTCCAAGCGGGGCAATAAAAACCTGCGTTTTATGTTTTAGCCTTCGGAACGCATTGCTGAAAATAATGCGGTCACGGTCCCTCTGGAAGTCGGTTCTCAACGGGCAGGGACGTTCAACTCTGAGCCTGCCCCTGCTGGCTGCGCTCCTGGCAGCATGGGGAGACAACCTTTCTTCGGCCTGTTCCAGCCGCTGCCGAACGGTTAAATCAGCCATGGAAAAACAAAAGACTAAGATTAATATTACAAAATTAACGTGAAGTAGCCAATTTCTCTTCGGCTGCAGCAATAATTTGGCGGGTCTCGTCAATCATATCCGGGGTCACGGAAATTGAAGTTATTCCCCAGCTTACCAGCTTTTCCGTTATCTCGGGATACACGGATGGGGCCTGGCCGCAAATAGAGCAGGTTATGCCTTTCTTGACCGATGTTGTCACCGCCTTTTCGATGGCAATCATCACTGCCTCATTGCGCTCATCGAACTGGATGGCCAGCTTTGAATTGTCCCTATCGATGCCCAATATTAACTG
>CAYLRS010000001.1:0-21364 GCA_964385895.1 uncultured Dehalococcoidales bacterium | reverse complement strand
GTGGAAATTCCTGTATATAGGGCCCCATCTCGACATCTTACTACGTACAAATACCAATCACACATTATAATAACTTATAACCAACTTGTGGCCCTCATGTTCTTGACATGGAGTCCGATCAGAACCGGGTATGCAAAGGCCGTAGCAGAATTGAATTCAGGGAGATGCGGGGACGGGGTGAAGGGGTCTTAGCAGGATGTCCGACCGGCAATACAGCGACAACAATTGTAGTGGGTGGAAGTTGAAACAGGGCATTCATTTCCTCAACAGTCCCCACTGCTCCCACCCAGCATGAGCCCAGCCCGAGGGCTGTTGCGGTCAGGACCATGTGCTCGACAGCAATGTAAGTGTTTGCCATTGCACTTGTGAAGTGCAACTGCAAGTCGGGATCAGGTTCGTTTAAAAGCCACTCCCGGAATGCTGGATCAGCAAAAAAGCCTGACAGCGTTTCAGTTACGCCATAGTCTATAAACTCCTGGGAACGTTTCTCTCGCGAGGCTTTTGCATATGCGGTCAGGTCAACGCAGCAGACAAATACGACGGGAGCCTCTTCGATAAAAGCCTGGTCGAAACATATCTTGCGGAGCCTTGCTTTCTCATCATTGGCCGTCACAACTATGAAACGCCAGGGCTGCCGGTTGCTGCCAGAGGGTGCAAGCCGTGCGGCCTCAAGTATCTCAAGAATGGCATCGTCGGGTACCGGATCGCTACGGAAGCTGCGTATGCTCCTCCGCTGATTTATAGCTTCTGAAACAGTGAGCACTGTATCCTCCTCCAACCGGATGTATGTTTATTTCGTATATCTCAATAATACTTGTTGAAGTCTTTTACCTCAAAATATCCAATCCCTTCTAATTTAAAAAACGTTTTCAAATTATACCGGATTTTGCTTTTTTCTTTATCATGCATGGAATCTTCTTTGCTATTTGACGCACCATTTGCTATTGCGCCTCATTTGGTGTAGAGTACAGAAGGTGGTTTTTAGTTTACGTTACTGCTTACTTGCCTAGATCCTCTCAGATTTTTCCAAGTTTCGGGTGACCATAACTCTAACCAACTATTTTAAAAGAGGAGGTCATCCATGAGTTTCGAAGATAAATCGATTCAGTGTTCCGATTGCAGAACTACCTTTACCTTCACTTCCGGGGAACAAGAATTCTTCGCATCTAAAGGCTTTACCAACGAACCTAAGCGTTGCGTTTCATGCCGACGTGCTAAGAAACAACAGAACGGTAGTTCAACCTACGATTCGCACAGCTACAGCAGAAGATAAGTCATTCAGTAGTGACTTGACCTTGAGGACATACATAGGCCCGAAATAGTGTGGCCTATGTATGTCCTCAGACTGTGCATAGCGTAAACACATTATTGACATGCCTACATCTGTTGTATATAGTATGAACCAAACCTTCATATAGGTCAGGATGCGGTAGAAAGACGGATGTTTTCGGCAAGAATATAGGCAGGAGGGTTGTGAAATCATCGCAATGCAACAGCCGGACAAAGATTCAATCAAAGCAGCAAAAACCAGGAGTGCGCATGGTCAACCGGTAACTGAGCAAACGCCGTTGATAGATGGTACAACAGTCATTGAAGATGAAGTTGTAGCTTCAATCGCCGGGTTTGCTGCCGGCAAGGTTAAAGGGGTAGAAAGTCTGGGTAAGAGCTCTATTACCAGTTCTGTGATCCACCATATTAAAAGTGCCGAGGATAATGCCGGTACAGGTGTGAAGGTTGAGGTGGGAAAAAGGGAGGCTATTATTAATCTCGAGCTTAATGTTATGTATGGATACTATATTCCCGATATTGTTGACGAAGTTCGTAGTAATGTGGCTTCCTCGCTTATGGAAATCACCGGGCTTATGGCTAAAGAGATCAACATACGCATTGTGGGCATTAAATTTTCTGATACAAAGAGGAAAACTGGATAGTTACTTAGATTTGCTTAAACAAATAAGTGTAAATCGCAATGAAACAGGGTTAGCAAATTCATGAATGTTTTTAATCGGGGCACAGTGATATTAATTGGCATAATTGTATTAGCCGGAGCAGCAGTAGTCCTGCTTATATCCGCGGGCGTGAGTACGCCTGACCTGTTGCCCGGTGGATTCTTAACGACGTATTTACAAAATGTCGCTGATGCTACCGGGAGCAGCGCAGTCATTATCATGGTGGTCAGTGGAATAGTTGCTCTATGCATGGTTCTTCTAATAGTTTTTGAGATCATCACCGCAAGCAGGAAATCATCCCCGCCGCTTATAAGCATGAATGACAGCGTTGTCACAACTACCGGCTTCAAAGCTATGAGCAAACAGGATATCCTGGTTATCAGCTCAACAGAAAAAGGCACAACCAGTATCGATGTGCAAAGCATTTGCGATCTTGTGGAGAATGTTGCCATCACTGTATACAATATGCATCGCTTTGACTGCAAAATAGGAAGAAATTCGGATGGCCTGCTTCTTTCCTGCAGGGCAGTAGCAGCCTTGGGTAGCAATGCAGTTGAGGTTGCTGCTAAGTCAAGGAGCAGAGTTACGGAGGCAATAGAACAACTCACAGGCCTGGCTGTAGCCAGAGTCGATATTAAGATACTCTATGATAAATCAAAAAAAGAGACTGAGTCTTTAACCGTACACTGATGGAAAAGATGTTAACCCCAAAATTAATAGGCGCCTTCTTTGGCCTGATAGTCGGCCTTGTGGCGGTTTTACTTGGCTTAGCCAAAGCTTTCATTCTGGCTTTATTTATACTGGCAGGTTGGCTCATTGGGAAATTCTTCATGGGCGAACTTGATCTCCCTGCTATATACAGGCGATTTAAAATATCCAGGGATGCAAAGAAACGGGAGAAATTTTAGACAGGCTTTATGCCGGCGATTGCAGGGTTCAGTCTAATAATACTGCAATTATATTAAGCGGAAAAACACTGGAAGAAGCCCCACAGCATACAGTATTGCTTTACAGTAACATAATCGGTTACAATTGTTACTATAATGGTTACACATGATACGCATGACATAATAGCAGAAACTCTTTTCGGCAAAGCCAGGCGTTTGATACTTGCCCTGCTCTATACCCATACGGACGAAATGTTTTATTTACGGCGCATAGTCAGAGAGGCCGGAATAGGGCTTGGCCCGGCTCAACGCGAGCTGAAGCAACTGACAAATGCCGGCATAATAATAAGACAGCACAAGGACAGGTTGGTATATTACCAGGCGAATCCGGATTGCCCGATTTTCAGTGAATTGAAAAACATAGTATTGAAAACTGCGGGTCTGGTAGACATCATCCGTTCCGCCCTGGAACCTCTTTTAGACCGAATCAAAGCCGCATTTATTTATGGCTCTTTCGCTTCAGGTGGTGAGAACCGGCACAGCGACGTGGATCTGATGGTAGTAGGTAAAGTTAAATTTGCCGATGTCTCAAGTGCTCTGTCCTCCGCCGAGGACATACTGCACCGTGAAATTAATTTTGCAGTGTACTCCATGCAGGAATTCAGGCAGCGCCAGATGGATGATGACCACTTTATAAAATCAGTGTCGGATAACGTAAAGCTATTTGTAATTGGAAACGAAGATGAGTTTGCAAGACTGGTTAAATGATGGGTGGGTCAAAACTCAGAAGTCGTCGTCCCGTGAAATCAAAAATCTGATGAGTATTGCCAACCGTGATCTTAATCAAAGCCAGTTAGCCGGTCTTAGTAATGACACGCGCCTAACAATTGCTTATAATGCCGCCCTTCAATGCTGCGCTGCAGCTTTAGCAGCATCAGGATACAGGGTAAGCCATGAGGCACATCATTATCGCCTTATCCAGTCGCTGAGCTTTACCTTGAATTTAGATAACTCAGTCATCAAGCTGCTGGATGATTTCCGTAAGAAACGCAATATCAGTGACTATCAACGCGCCGGGACTGTATCAGCGCAGGAAGCGAAAGAGATGTATGAACTGGCACTACAATTGCGCAGGCAGGTAGTGGAATGGATACGAAATAACCATCCTGAACTTGCCAGGGAAATATAAATGCCGGTGCCTTATCCGGAGCTCGCAAAAGTTAGCGTAATATACTTATTTAGCCAATTCATATGTATGCCGCCTGGAACGACAACTTATTGACATTATGCCTGTTTTGGGTATAATCATACCTATAATGGGCATTATACAGACAGATAGCCCAATTTCATCGGTCCTCTTCAATAAGACGAGGAGAGGATTGCTTGCGTTGTTCTACGGACATACCGATGATGCGTTTTATGTTAACCAGATTATACAATTTGTCGCCAGCGGCTCCGGTGCAGTTCAACGCGAACTCAGGTTGATGACACAGGCGGGAATATTGCTCAGGACAAAGAAAGGCAACCTTGTCTATTATCAGGCAAATAATAAATTCCCCATATTCAATGAGCTTAAAAGCATGGCAAATAAAGGTTTTTTTACGCCGAGTACACCGCTTAAGAAATCGCCTGATTCAAACAAATCGCCGGCAAAGCGAAAACCCAACATCAAAATACCCCGTACCAGGATTGCCGGGTTCTGCCGCCGCCATCATATCCGTGAACTTTCACTGTTCGGTTCGGTGCTGCGGGACGACTTCAGGCAGGATAGCGATGTGGACGTCCTGGTGGAATTCGAGCCCGGCCATACCCCCGGATGGGACATCGTCTCTATGGAAGATGAGCTCTCCTCCATATTGGCCCGTAAAGCCGACATGCATACACGAAATGACCTGAGTCGCTATTTTCGTGACCAGGTAGTGTGTGAAGCGGAGGTGCACTATTCATCTGAATAGAGACCTGACCTATATCCATCATATTCTTGATTTCTCGCGGCAGGCGGTTGATTTCACACGTGAATGCCGCCGCATTGACCTGGATACGAATGCGATGCTGATGCTGGCCATTACACGTCTTATAGAACTGATTGGTGCGGCTGCCCGCAAAGTATCAACGGATCTGCGTCAGCGCCATCCGGAAATTCCCTGGTCTTTGATCATAGGCACACGTGACCGGCTGGCCCATGGATACATCGAGGTAAATTGTGACATCATATGGCGGATCGTCACGGGTGACCTGCCGCCGCTTATCATACAGCTTGAACGCCTGCTCTCAGAGGAAAAAGATGTCCGCTCATGACAGCACATCACCCAGCGCTTTTTGCTTTAGCTCGTACAATTTATTCAGTGCTTCTATGGGCGACATTGCATCTATATCGAGCGCCTTGATGGCTTCCTCGACCTCGGAAGGCTCGTTGAAAATGGAAAGCTGGAGGGACTGCGGTTCTATAATAGCTTTCTTGCCCTTCCCCCTGTGCTTTTCCTGTTCGCTTTCAAGCTCTTGGAGTATCTCCTGCGCCCGGCGTATCACCGACTTGGGCAACCCGGCAAGCCGGGCAACGTGGATCCCATAGCTCTTATCTGCGCCTCCCGGAACAACCTTGCGCAGGAAAATCACCCTGCCTTCTTCTTCGGCTACGGCCATATTGAAGTTCCTGACCCTCGGCAGGAAGCCTGCAAGCTCAACCAGCTCGTGATAGTGCGTGGCGAAAAGCGTCCTGGCCCTCAGCCTGGCATGATTATGAATGTACTCGATCACCGCCCAGGCGATGGACAGTCCGTCATACGTGCTGGTGCCCCTGCCCACCTCGTCGAGTATGAGCAGCGATCCGGGAGTGGCGTTGTTCAGTATATTGGCCACCTCGATCATCTCCACCATGAAAGTCGATTGCCCGGCGGTGATGTCCTCCTGGGCGCCTATGCGCGTGAATATGCGGTCGACTATACCGATGCTCGCCTCCTCCGCAGGAACAAAGCTGCCTATCTGCGCTAAAAGGACTATTAAGGCGACCTGCTTGAGATAGGTGGACTTGCCCGCCATGTTGGGACCCGTCAGTACTATTAACTGGTTGTCCTTATTTGATAGATAGGTATCATTCGGCACGAACGTGCCGCTGCCCATGGCACGCTCCACCACGGGATGCCTTCCGGCCCTGATTATTATCTCGTCGCCCTCATTCAGCCCGGGCCTCACATAGCTGTAGCGGGCGGCTACCTCGGCAAGGCAGGTGTAAATGTCTATCTCCGCCAGCGCCCTGGCCGAATCCAGTATGCGCTCGCCCGCGGCGGAAACCTGCCCGCATACCCGGCTGAAAATCGTCTTCTCAAGCTCCACCGTCCTCTCCTGCGCATTGAGTATCAGCGACTCGTATTCCTTCAACTGCGGCGTGTAAAAGCGCTCGCCGTTGGTAAGCGTCTGCCTGCGTATGTAGTCCGGCGGCACCAGCCCGAGATTGGCCTGCGATACCTCGATGTAATATCCGAAAACCCGGTTGTAGCCAAGCTTCAACGACCTGATCCCCGTCCGCCCCCGCTCCTGCTTCTCCAGCCCCGCCAGGAACTGCTTCGCATCCGAGGCAATTGACCTCACTTTATCAAGCTCCTCGGAAAAGCCCTGCCTGATGACGCCGCCGTGCTCGAAATTCGACGCCGGCTCGTCGGCAATGGCATGCGCTATCAACTCCACCGTATCAGGACAGGGCTTAAGCTCCCCTTTCAGCTTCTCCGGCGCACCGTTTTCCAGTAAAACTGACTTAACCCCCGCCAGCTTTTCCAGGCCTATGCGCAGAGCAACCAGGTCCCGCGGTACAGCCACGCCGCTCCTGACGCGGTTTATGATGCGCTCCATATCGGACATGTCGCCCAGAAGGGATATCACAGAGCCACGCACCAGCATGTTTTGATTAAACCACTCGACCGCATCCTGGCGCGACTCCAGCTCATTTATATTGAGCAGCGGTTGACCCATATAGCGCTTCAGCAGGCGGCCGCCCATGGCGGTCTTCGTCAGGTCGATCACGGCCAGCAGCGATCCCTGCGGCACACCCCAGCGCAGGCTGCTGAACAGCTCCAGGTTGCGGCACGTGTTCGTATCCAGCGTCATGAACGACCGCGTGGTATATGTGGCAAGGCCTGTCAGCAGCCCCAGCGCCGCCTTCTGGTTTTCCTTCAGATAGCCTATTATCGCTCCCGCTGCCTTCACTGCCAGCGGCAGGTTACCACAGCCATAACCTTCCAGCGAAGCAACCGAGAAATGCTCCAGTAATGCCTGCGTGGCAACATCCAGCTCGTAATAGTAATCGTCCAGCCGCGTCAAATTGCGCAGGGAATCCATGTGGCCCCAGTCGGCAGTTGCGGGCACGATGACCTCCGCCGGGGTCAGCCTGCCAAGCTCATCGGCGATCGAATCCAGCGGAAGCTGGGACGCGGCGAACTCACCCGTCGTTATATCCACAAATGCTATGCCCGCCTGTCCCTTATGAACCGCCAGGCTTGCCAGGTAATTATTGCTCTTCTCCGTCAGCAGCCCGGGCTCGATCACCGTCCCCGGCGTGACCACCCTGATCACGTCCCGCTCCACCAGGCCCTTGCCCGGCGGAGTGAGCTGTTCGCAGATGGCAACCTTGTAACCGCGGTTGATCAGCCTGGCAAGATAGTTATCCAGCGCATGATAGGGGATGCCGGCCAGCGGCACCTTCTGACCCTTGCCCATCTCCCGCGCAGTGAGCACGATCTCCAGCTCGCGTGATGTTATCCTGGCATCCTCGTCGAAGGTCTCATAAAAATCGCCCAGGCGGAAGAAGACGATGGCCCCCGGATATCGCTGCTTGATGCGCAGATATTGCTTCCTAAGAGGGGTGACTGACATATTTCATTGTTTCAATCGATGAATAACGTGATTATACCATGAGGGTAAACGGGCAGACATGAATGTCCGCCCCTACAGCAGGGACGGGTTTTTAAACCCGTCCGCGAATAGGTTCCAGCTATAATTGAATTCTACCTGCTGCTCCGGTTCAATACTCAAGGGCAGCAGAATCACTATACAACTGCACTGGTAGATCTTTTCAATCCCACCTTCGCTGTTGGAAAGGCTTTTAACAGGAAACCTCCAGACCGTCACAGGCCTGTCCAGCAGGAGCTTCATTTCTATGCCAAGCTGCCTGTTGCCCAGGTAAAGATGCTCCGTATCCTGTATCACGCCGCGAGAATCCAAATGGCTGTCATCAAGCTCACGGCCGTCAAGCCTGTAATAGGCGCTGTTATTGTGCCCGCCCCCGAGCAGGTTTATATTCCACTCGCTGCCGAAAAGGGTATCAATCTTCAGGTTTCCCCGGTTGGTGAATCTGTAATTAATATTCAGCGCTTCTTCTGTGTCCGACAGGATTACCGCTTTTCCCAGCGTCAAATCAACCGGATTAGAACCCGTGCACACCTGTCCCAGCCGTTTAAATTTTACGTATAACTTGCTGCCAATGGTCTCCACCTGGAATGCATAAGGCATGCCTGCAAACCGGCCCGACTCCTCACATTCGTTTCTCTCAAACTGTTCCAGGACTGCGTTACTATTAAAAAAATGATCGATCAAGCTTGATCGCGGCAACCTGTCATAAACCAGGAAACGGGCGTAATCCCGATCTTTCACGCGTATTACGTCATGGATGCTGGCTACCTCGCTTTCCCGGGGTGACTTATCATCCGGGTGGGGTATGGTCAGCGCCTTATGATAGGCCTCCGGCTTCCTGGATACCGAGCTTAATAAGTTATAGGCCTGTTTGCGCAGGTCCCATTCAATAATTGTGCCGCCCTCGGCCGGGCTTAAGTACAAATTGAAATTCCTGGTTTCGGCAATAACTTCCCCCCTGCCATCCCCATCGTAGTCCATTTCCTGCCAGTTAAAGCCGGATTGTGAATTCTGAAGTACCTTATCGGCGCGGTTCTCCGCCTCGATCAAGTTTGAATAAGTAACCGCCCGTATGTCGGAAAGGTAAATGCCTCCAAAGACACCGTGCCAGTACGGGCAGTTGCACTGTGCTCTCCATAGGTAATCGAGCCCGCATGCTCCCTTACTCACAGCGTGCGCCCGGTATACCTTGTCATGCACCAGCAGCATTTTTTTATGCAGGCGGTTTATCTCAGGATACTTGACCAGGAAATTGCGCCAGTACCCGCTATGCATGAACTGCACTATATCATCGCGCCCCTCATCCTCCAGGCTTTGTTTTAATTCCTTACATTGCCCGGATTTCCCGGCGGGCAGGGACCATTCCATCATCTCATCGTAAGAGGCACAGGGTAAATAGACCCGTCCTGCAGGAAGATATCTGTCGGCATAATCACCCAACCGGATGGTTTTCAGCCAGTCCGCATTGTCCTCAACTGCCTTGAAAAAATCATCCACCCAGCCTTTTTCCCAGCAGTGTTCATAGGTCTCAGGCCAGATACCAAATTTTTCGCCATCATCTCCCAGTACCGCTATCCTTTCTCCTGATTCTGAGGCCAAACCCCTGAGGTAATCAATTACGCTGCTCACACTATGCCAGGGGATGGAATAGCGGAGGTATTTACTGATAGGAAAGATCTTGATGCAACGCCCCTGCTCCTCGGTGAGGAAATACCCTGATAGTGCTTCGTCTCCCAGCCCTACCATTTTGAAAGCGGTATCATCCACCAGTGTCCATTCTACACCTGCTTCCGCAAGTATATTAGCTAAATAAGGTTCCCAGACTCTCTCCGCCAGCCACATGCCGGAGGGCTGCATACCGAATTCGCGATGAATAAAATCGCCCATTTTACGGATCTGCCCCAGCTTGTCGGCATCAGGTATTGCAGGAAGTATAGGCTCGTAGTAACCACCACCCATCAACTCCACCTGGCCCCTGGCTAATAACGCCTTCAACAGGCTGAAGAACTCGGCATGGTTTTGTGCCAGCCAGTCAATAAGGCATCCGCTGTAATGCAGTGAAACATGAATGCCGGGATGCCGTTCCAGCGCTTCCAGCATCGGCAGGTATGCCCGACTGTAAGCGTCTTCAAATACCCAGGGGAAATTGCCCAGAGGCTGATGACTGTGTATGGCGAGGCCAAGTAAGATTTGTTTCAAAAAAGAACCGTCAATAATCGTTGGACTCGTTTGATCAGGTCTTCTGTATCTTATCCATAGTGACTTTCAAAACGATCTTGTCACCTACCTTATCTATATCACCGGTTTGTATGAGGAGTTTCGTGATAAACCCGGTCTTAACTATGATGCCCGTAACCTCCCACTTCTTTGTATCAAGTTTGAGATCTTTCACGTTTCCAACTATTTTAGCCCCTGCATCTATCACTTCTTTTCCAATCAGCTCTTTCGCTCTCATATTTCCTTTCCTCCCTGATCAGTCATCAAACCGTCATTAATTATTAGTCCGTGTAGAGGTAATCCGTTATCTGACCATAGATATGCCTGGCAGCTACCACCCGGTAGTAATATTCTTTCTTTGTCTCAGGTTTGCACCCGCTCAGCGATATCGCTTTATAAGCGTTGAGCAGTACCTCGCGCTGCAGGGTGAGACCACGGTAAATCATGTTGATATCCCACATGGGTTTTTTGCTCGCCCACCAGAACTGGCAGCTATGCAGCGCCGGATCAAGTGTATTTCTTGCTATGGAAGCAAATTCCGCCGGGCTGTCGGTTACCTCGACCGCCTTGTGCGCCACCTCCATGGTCAGGTTGAGATGCTCCCACTGCATGCTATGCACCGGATTATTTTTATCCTTCCACAATGGATAATAATTCTGCATCCTTATATCATCTGCAGAAGTGCTCCATGAAGACGGCCTGGGGCTGACCCTCTGTCCCCGGGGGAATATCTCCAGCAACCGGCTGATGGTTACTATCTCGATCTCCCTGGCTTCTGAGGTTTTTCCGTATTCAAACAGTTTACGGTGCTGGTCGGCCAGGGGTTTCTGCTCGCGCATCACGCCCTTTGAATCCGCTTCCGGTGTAAGGGTTTCGTAAACCTGTGACAGGAACAGCTTGTCCCAGTGCTGAATATGATGCCCGAATGTCTCGGCATCCATCGCAGTGACGACGTATATATCACCCTCTCCCTGATGCAGTTGCTTCAAATGCTCTATGAAGCCCTTGCCATCGACATCTTTAAAACTGATCTTGTTGCTCAGGATATCGTCGCGGAATAAAACCGCTATTCCGCCATTCGAATAGTCAATCTCGTGGATTACGTCCATGGGCCAGCCAACCGGGCAGGCGATACCGCTGAGGATTATCCATTCATGACGTGACTCGACAATGGGATCCACGATCTCCCTCGAATAACACATCTCCGGAGGGAAAAAACCCTTCGGCTCATAGGAATCTCCAAGATATTGCCTGTTGGTGTTATGGTTGAGCCTTATCTGCCTTTCCACCTCTTCCGTGGGTATCAAAGGCAGAATCGGATGGTATTTAGCGGAACCTGTAAATTCTACCTGTTTATTCTCCGCAAACTTGCGCATCCTGTTTAATACATCGGTGTATCCATACAGGCCCAGCATCTCGGTGAGGACGCCGTTTATATTGAAAGTGGCCCTGGCATAAGGAAACTCGTCAAACACATCCATGATGGGACGGTAAGACTCGTTGCTGACCTTCATCAGGATCTCGGGAGTCTGCGTTGGAGGCTGGTAGAAATGAAACAGCGGCGCCCAGTAAATCATTTACCCCCGCTCCTCTTTTGCAGTGTATAGACGGCGGCGCCCAGTAACTCCGAGTCTGCTCCGAGCCCGGACCTGACCACGCGCACTGTCCTCGCGGGCAACTTAAAGGCATGCTCCTTCATGGATTTCCTCACGGGTTTCAAAAACATTTCCCCCATTTTAGAAACGCCGCCGCCAATTATAATCAACTGCGGGTTGAATATATTAACCATATTGGCCAGGCCGATGCCCAAATAGGATGCGGCCGTGTGAATCACTTCAAGTGCCATTGAATCACCTTTCCTCGCCGCCGCCGCCACCTTCTCCGCCCTCACATCGTCAATAATACCATCTACCATCTCCCGTACCAGGCTCTCTTCTCCGGCCTTCAGACGTTCCTTCGCCATACGCGCAATAGCGGTTCCGGACGCAAGCGCCTCAAGGCATCCCTGTCTGCCGCAACCACACTCGGGACCGTGGGCATCGATAATCATGTGGCCCAGTTCACCGGCGCAGCCATCGGTTCCTTCGTAGAGCTCACCATCTATTACGATTCCCCCACCTATCCCGGTGCTGATCGTCAGGTAGATTATATTTTTAAAGCCCCTGCCAGCTCCGAGGCGGTTTTCTCCGAGCGCAGCAGCGCTGGCATCGTTAATCAAATAAACCGGTATCTCCAGTTCTTCCGATAAAATATGGCGCAGCCTGATATTCTTCCAGCGCGGCAGGTTCGGCGCCTCGGTTATCAGCCCCCGCCCGCTGTCAATTATACTTGCCACAGCAACCCCGATACCACCTATATCTTCAGCTCGAATAGCGGACCTCTTAATAGCAGCGCGGATAGTCGATATCAGCCTTCTTATTACCTTTTTCGGCCCCTCATGCGCCATTGTAAGGCAATAAATACGCGATAGTGCCCTGCCATCTGAGTCGATAACGGCCACTATGAACTTGGTTCCGCCGATATCTACGGCCACTACAGGGCTTAAGTCAAGCGGCATCTCCACTCCGCTCCAGCGCACTCCTGTAAAGCTGTTCGTACCTGTCGGCAGGCTCCCGCCAGGTGAAGTCCTGCTCCATTATGCGGCACATAATCCTGTTCCAGTCGATTCTGTTACTATATGCGCCTGCCGCCCTGGTCAAGGCCAGCGCCAGGTCCACTGCGTTATATCCATCAAACACGAAACCCGTCCCCAGCTTGAGGTCGTCGCTGAGGTTTTGTACTGTATCTGCCAATCCGCCGGTCTTGCGGACGACCGGTACGGTGCCGTAGCGCATGGCTATAAGCTGGCCAAGCCCGCAGGGCTCCCACTTGGACGGCATGAGGAAAATATCAGCACCGGCATAAATAAGGTGTGCTTTCTTATTATCAAATGTGATAAATACTTTCACATTATCCGGATATCTCGCCTCGATCGCGTTCAGTACCTCCTCATAATAATCCCTGCCGCGTCCTAAAAATATGAATTGCACATTGAAATCTTTGATTAGCGCGGGAATGGCTTTGATGATTATACTAAGCCCTTTCTGCTCGTCCAGCCGGGAGACCATGCCGATCAAGGGTGTTCCCGGGTCTGCTTTAAACCCCACCAGTTTCTGTAACGATTTTTTATTCACGGATTTGCCTTTAATATCCGTCGAGCTGTAATTTGCTGCTATCAGTTGATCACTTCGAGGATCATACTCCTCGTATCCCAGGCCGTTGCGTATACCATACAGACTATTGCTGCGGAAATTCAGCAGTTTTTCCATGCCCCAGCCGTATTCGGGTGTCAATATCTCCCTGGCAAAATTCTCACTGACCGTATTTATTACATCCGCCCAGAGTATCCCCTGGCTCATGAAATTTAAGGGAATATCATTTCCTCCCGGCAGCCTGGCCTGCCAGTACCTGCCAATCCCGGATTTATGCAGGACCTGATCATCGAAGTGGCCCTGGTATCCGATATTGTGAATGGTAAAAACAGTACGGCAGTTAAATCCCTTATTCTTAATAAACAGGGGTATCAATGCCGCATGCCAGTCGTGGCAATGCACGATTTCGGGATGCCATCCGAGGTACGGCAGCACTTCGCCTACGCTCTCGCAAAAAACAAAGAATTTTTCCACTTCGTTTTCGCCGTAAACGACGGAAGATGCCGAAAAGATATCGTTGCCCAGCATGTAGATCTTAATATCTTCAACCGTTATCTGCGTAACACTTATTTTCCTGTACTCTCCTAAAGAAAGCATCACATGATTACCTGGAATGGAGCGCTGTTCATATCCCGATAAATCAAGAAAACCATATCCTGGTACGATAATGCGGACATCATGTCCTTTCTGGATAAGCTCTTTGGGCAGCGACCTGACAACGTCGGCAAGGCCCCCCACCTTGGTTAACGGTGCAACTTCGGCAGCAGCAAATAGGACTTTCATGTAACAATAAAAAAAGCGAGATAATTCGGGATTACGAACAGGATTATTTCATAATATCATATCTGGTAGCGGCGGGGGCTTTTACTTTTAACTGTTTCACCGCTTGGTAATTTCGTGTCTAAGAAATCGGATGCCTCAACCCATGGTTCGATCTTACAGTTCCTGCCAATCCTCACTTCGGACGGTATTTTCGCACCCTTGCCGACCAGGGTAATGCCCGTATTGAGATGATCCGGCTCCTCTTTGTTGGAAGTGAGGTCGTCACCTTCGCCGATATAGCAACCGCGGCTGATCCATACCTGTTTATCAATGATGCTTTTATCTATAATTGACCCCCGTCCAATTGTCGTATCCTCAAAAATGATTGAATTGCGGACTACGGCATCTTCCTCAATAAAAACCCTGGGTGCGATTATAGAATCTATCACAGTGCCATTTACGATGGCACCGTTGCAGGCCAGCGCCCTTCCTATCTGGGCTTTGGGTCCTAACTTAACCGGCGGGTATCCCTGGAAGATGGTGTGCACCTCGTTGTCCGGGTTATACAGGTTAAGCTCCGGCAAATCCACGATAAGGTCCATGTTCGCCTGCCAGTAAGCATCCACGGTGCCCACGTCGCGCCAGTATCCCCGGAAACGGTATCCATATACCTGGTACTTCCCGATCATGTTGGGCAGGATATCCCGGCCAAAGTCGTAGCCTTCCTGTCTGCGTGCCATTTCTTCAAGAACTTCGATAAGAACATTTTTGTTAAAGATATATACGCCCATAGATGCCAGCCGGCTTTTCGCTGCCTTCGGCTTTTCCTCGAAGTTAACAATTCGTTCATTATGGTCAAGGGTAATAATGCCGAATCTGGACGTTTCTTCCTGAGGTACCTCATATACGGCCACCGTACCATCGGCATGTCTATTCCTGTGTGAGGCAAGCATCTGATCATAACGCCAGCTGTAAACATGGTCAGCAGACAATACCAGTATTTCATCCACGCGCTGGTCAATTATATAGTACAGATTTTGAAACACTGCATCTGCTGTGCCTTTGTACCAGTCCCGGGCCTGGCGGCTTAAGAAAGGCTGCAGCAAGACGATACCCCCCTGCGCACGGTCCATATCCCAGGGCCTGCCCACCCCTATATGCTGCGCCAGCGAACGTGGATTGAACTGGGTGAGGACAGCAACGTTGTATATGCCGGAGTTGGCGCAATTGCTCAATGTGAAATCGATAATGCGGTATTTACCGCCGAAAGGAACGGCCGGCTTGGCACGTTCAGCCGCGAGTATGCTCAAACGCTCGCTGGCGCCGCCTGCCAGTATTACAGCCAGTACCCTCTTCATATCCGAGATTTACCCCCAACCTCAAGTCAAATTTTAGCCAAACGGCAACTATTTGTCGATATTAATTTATAGGAAAAGTCATACTGCGCCATGCTGGCTAGCGGTCCGTCCGCGAGATGCTCGCCTTTACCCGTTCGAATTCCTCTTCGGTGAGGGTGTACTTGCGAAACGGCAGGAAACTCAACAGGATCATGGCCGCGGGAAAGAGGCAGAAAATCACGCGGACCCCGATAGTCAGACTCTCGGGCTGAATGCCCTCTTTCACGAACCCCGAAAGGGCGAGGACAAAGCCCACGATCGCGGGCGCCACGGCGTAGGCGATCTTCTGACCTGCCGACCACATGCCGGAAAAGACCCCCTCGCGCCGCAGGCCGGACTGCATCTGATCATATTCGATCGTGTCCGGTAGCATCGAGAAGGGAAAGAGCTGAAAACTCGAAAAACCGATCCCCGCCAGGAACACCTGGACGTAGAAGAGCCACAGCAGCGAAGGGCTCGTGAAGAAGAGGGACCCCATCATTACAGTAAAGATGACGAGACCAATATAGTACGACTTTATCTTGCCCAGTCTCTTTCCCACTGCGAGCCATACCGGGATAAACAGGATGCCGGTGACCAGGAAGATCGGAAAGGCGACGTTCATCGCGGTCTCGGGCAGGTCCATCGCGTATTTTACATAGTAGATGAATCCCGCCATCATGACGCCGATGGCCAGCGCCTGCAAGAAATAGCTGGACATCAACATGACAAAGGGGTAATTCCTGGCCGCGATCCTGATCTGCTCTTTCATGGGCGGCATCTCTTTTTGCGGCGGCCGGCCTGGCGCCTTTTTGGTACCGAAAAAGCAGATTAAGGCAGAGATAACGATACCCACGCCAAAGACGATCCCCATCAATCGGAAACCGGCGTCGCCACCCCCGCCGGCATCCACGAGGGGCATGGCCAGCGCCCCCGCCAGCAGGGCGCCGAAAGAGGCAAAGAACATGCGGAACGACGTGATCGACATCCGCTCGTTATAATCGTCGGACATCTCCGGCACCATGCTGGCATACGGAACGTTGACGACCGTAAAGGCGGTGCAGGCCAGCGCATAGAGGATTGATACCTGGAGAGCATTGGCTAACTCTGTCCTATATCCGGGGGCGATGAATAGGACGAAAAAGGCGATGCCGAAGGGTACCGCACCATAGAGGATGTAGGGACGCCTCCTGCCGAAGCGTGAGCGGGTGACGTCCGAGATCGCCCCCATGATCGGGTCGGAGACGACATCCCAGAGCTTGGGAAACAGGAGCATCATTCCCGCCAGCGCGGGATTGACGCCGAGGACATTCGTCATAAAGAACAACAGATACATCCCCGTGGTGACGATAAAAATGTTATTGGAGATGTCACCGATGCCGTAGCTCAGCTTAATCCCGAAGGGGAGCCTTTGCATCTTCTGTTGTTCGCTGCCGGCGCCGGTCTTCTTTTCGCTAATGGTTCCCATATTCTCCCCCCTTAATCCGAAAATAGAATCAATTTATAAAGGCTTTGAACTGTTTATCTTAAAGGGATTAATTATTCCGAGATTTATCATATCAATTCATAACTGCGGCGTGACCCGGCTCCACCGTCCTTTGTGCCTATGATAATTTATGTTCCTTGGGGCGTCAAGCCTTGGGGAACAGCCGATGCTGGAAGTCGTGGGAAATGTTACTCAATGAACCCTGCAAAGCTCGGTAACCAGCAAATCCAGGGCCAGGTCACCTTCGTACTTGCCGGTTTTAATGGCAACATCTGTATCAAGCAGTGCATGGAAAGCCTTCCTCAAGCGTGGGATAGTAAAAGACCCTGCCTGCTTGAGTGTCTTTTCCAGCGGGTATCTGGGATGAAGCCCGAGGCGTTTCTTTATTTCCTGGGGTGGTATCTCATGGCTCATTTCCTTTACGCGCAAGATCACGGCGAGCTGCCTATCGATCATGACAAGTATCTGCTGCGGCGCCGTTCCGTATTTCAGCATCCTGTGCAGCATTGATTGGGCTTCTTTTATCCTGCCCTCGATTACTGCATCCACCAGAGAAAAAATGCTTTCTTCGCGCGCAAAGCTGGTGATCTCCCTGACATCGCTATCGGTTATCTCCCTGCCGCTACAATACGTGGTTAACTTGTCCAATTCACCGGTCAACGCCCATAAATCGCCACCGATATATTCATCCAGCAGGTTTACGGCTGCAGTAGATATCCTGACACCGCCTCTGGCAGCATATTCCTTTATCCAGTTCTGCAATTCCTTGCCCTTTAGCTCATTAAACTGCAGCACATTATCCGCTGCGGGTGAAAGGTTTTTTACCATCAGGGTATTTCCTCTGGAATCCAGGTCGGTATCAAACACGATAAGCACAGTCGATTGAGGCATTTCTCTTACGTAATCTGCCAGATTATTCCATTCTTTCAGTTGCTGGTTGTTCTCTGCGCCGTCGTTATGACTGGTACGTGCCTGCCTTTCTCCAGACTGAAAGCGCTTGAGCAGGCCTTCCACAACAACCAGCCTGCTGGCTGACATGAAAGGCACCACATCACACACCTCCTTAAGCTCCTTGAACGTCAGCTTTCTACCATCGAGTCGGGTTGTATTTAGCGTCAACATATCAGAGCTGCCAAGCCCGCCCTTGATTTCGTTTAGCGCCTGCTGGCAGCGGTAATTGTCATCCCCGTATATTATGTAAAACACAACCCCTCAATCCTGGATATAATCTAAAATTATCTTGATAAGTCAGCTATTAATTGTATAATAATGGGCAAAAATATAATACAAATGGTGGCACTAAAGGGGAGGCGAAATGCTGGTTAAAAAATTCCTGGGTAAAGAGGTCATCGGATCCGGCGGAGACAAAATAGGCAAAATCGCCGATTTGGATTTTGATGTGCTCTCAGCAAAGGTCAAATACGCTGTCATAAATGCCGGCCTTAATAAAAAATACAAGATAAAGCTGGATGACATCGTTGCTGTTGGCGATTCAGTGATCATCAGACTAAGAGAAGATGACCTTAAGAAAGCATCGCAAAAAGGCAAATAAATTGCATTGATTTCAATAATAAAGATTTCTTTATGTACACGTAATATAAAATCCGAAAATCCCATTTAGAATCGGCAATCAAGCAAACTATCAGCGAACACTTGCATATTCAGGAAACCTTCGAACGCACGGATTAGCCTCCACCTCCAAATCCAGGTATCATTTAAAAAGGCCTGCCGCATGGAGGGTACTTTTGCTTACTCAAGAAAAGATAACTGACGCTTTAAACGATGTGCTCGTTCCCGGCATATCCCGCAGCGTATCCGACATGAATCTTGTACAGGGCATTGAATTGCAAGAAAATAAAGTGAAAATCAGCTTTGCTTCGACCGCACTTGCTGAATCCACGCAGGACTGGATAGGTGAAAAGACCAGGGAGGTTATCAAAGGATACGAAAAAGGGGCCGAAGTCGAGATCGAATTTCTTGAAAAAAGACCAGCGGAAATAAACCGCATTAAGAATGTCATCGCCATTATGAGCGGCAAGGGAGGCGTGGGCAAGTCACTGGTTACCAGCCTCACTGCAATTATATTGAACAAGCAGGGCTATGATGTCGGCATACTTGATGCGGATATAACCGGCCCGAGCATACCTAAGATGTTCGGAATTACATTGCGTCCGCAGGGAAATGATAGCGGTATTCTGCCGGTGCAGTCCGCCAACGGCATAGAGATTATCTCCATCAACCTGTTCCTCTCAAAAGAAGATGAAGCCGTCATCTGGAGAGGCCCGCTCATAGGCAAGGCTATTACTCAATTTTGGGAGGACGTGCTCTGGGGTAAGTTGGATTTTCTGCTCGTGGACCTGCCGCCGGGCACTGCTGACGCACCACTTACGGTGCTGCAGGTACTGCCGGTTACGGGCACGATCATTGTTTTCACACCGCAGGATCTTACCACCATGATCGTTAAAAAGGCGGTTAAAATGGCGCAGCAGATGGGCAAGGCTGTACTCGGTGTTGTGGAAAATATGAGCTACCTGTATGTGCCCGAGATACATAAAAAGATAGAGGTTTTCGGCAAGAGCCGGGGCGAAGAGATGTCACTGGCTGCGGGGGCTCCTTTACTGGCCCGGATCCCCATCGACCCTGAGCTCGCCCTGCTCTGTGATGAGGGTCATATCGAAAGGTATGATTCCGAGGTGCTTAAATCCTACGGTGCCGCTCTTGCAACTGTTATCCCGGCATCAAATAAACTTCATTAACAACGGTCATAGGATAAAAATTGTGTTTTTCCTTGATTTTAATTACGTCAGCATATATACTCATTAAGGCAATTTACTTGCGGCTGTATACACTACAAATCCCTTCGTACCATGGTGAAATCTCCGGAGGCTAAAATGGCTTATACCCCGTTCGAAGAGGAAGAAGAAATTGAAGGTTCAATGGACCTCGAGATGATCCGCGATGACCTGGTAGCGGAATTGAAGTCCATAAACGAATATGAGGCTCAGGTTGAAATGCTCGATAGCGAAGATGCTGCTGATACGATTGAGCAGATACTCGAGGATAAAAAAGAACACGTGGCAAAGCTGATCAAGCTTTTGAAACTGCTCGACCCCGTCCAGGCAGAAAAATTGGAAAATGAATTAAGGTAAGGAAAGATGGCACACAAACCCAAACTCAAGGCAGTAAAAAAGAACCGCGGAAAAACTAAGAACAAGAAGCGCCAAACAGTCAAAAAGATAACCGCTTAAATCATCGCGGAGATACCGATTTGAAGGTACTGGTTATCGGCAGCGGGGCACGTGAGCATGCACTGGCGTGGAAGATAGCCAGTAGCCCTCGTGTCAACGAACTTTTCGTTGCCCCGGGTAATGCCGGCACCGCTGATATTGCCCGCAATATCGGCATATCTTCTTCCGATATACCCGCGCTCATCAATAAAGCCAAAGAGTTGCATATCGACCTTGTCGTGGTCGGGCCCGAGGCTCCCCTTTCAGCCGGGATAGTTGATCAGCTCAAACCGACCGGTATACCCGTTTTCGGACCTGCACAGGCGGCTGCGCGGCTGGAGTCGAGCAAGGTCTTTGCCAGGGAGCTGATGCAAAAATACGGAATACCCTGTGCTAAAGGTAAACACTTCACAAGTTATAAAGAAGCCAGGTATTACCTCGAGAGACAACCCGTACCTATCGTTGTAAAAGCCGACGGGCTTGCCGCGGGCAAAGGCGTCACCGTAGCCACTTCAAAAGAAGAGGCTATTCACGCTTTGATCTCAATGATGGAAAGCAAAATATTCGGTGCCGCGGGCGATAAAGTCATCGTAGAAGAGTGCCTCTTCGGCAGGGAAGTCAGCCTGCTGGCTTTCATCGATGGCAAGACCGCAATCCCCATGGTCCCGGCCTGCGACTACAAGAGAGTTTTCGACGGAGATAAGGGCCCCAATACAGGCGGTATGGGCAGCTACAGCCCGCCCGGGTTCTTCGGCAAAGACATGATCCGGTGTGTACTGGAAACTATTATTCAGCCGGTTATCAACGCCATGGCAAAGGAAGGTCATCTATATCAGGGCATCCTGTATACCGGCCTGATTATGACCGACAAAGGGCCCATGGTCCTGGAGTTTAATGCCAGGTTCGGGGACCCGGAGACACAGGTCATACTGCCAAGGCTTAAAACTGATCTGGTAGACATCATGCTGGCAGTGGTTTACGGCAAGCTCGATGCAATGAAGATAGAGTGGAGCGATGATGCCTGCGTCGGCGTAGTCATGGCATCGTCCGGCTACCCTGGCGAGTATAAAACAGGCTTCCCCATAAACATCTCTGATAAACTTGATAAAGACGTCAATATATTCTTCGCAGGCGCCAGAAAACGCGATGACGGCCTCACAGTGACCGATGGTGGGCGCGTGTTGACTGTAACCGCCACGGGCAAGACGATGAAGGAAGCCAGAGATAAGGTTTACCGCAACATACCTGACGTAAATTTTGATGGCTGCCATTACCGCAAAGACATCGCAGCCAGGGAGGTCGTTTGATGGCGCGGGTCGGCATTGTTATCGGCAGCAAAACGGACGAGCAGTTTATACCGCCTGCCA